>CAIXLG010000040.1 GCA_903920215.1 uncultured Chlorobiaceae bacterium | reverse complement strand
GTTCTTGAACTGTAGCTTCCACCTTCTGATGGTTTGCCTCATGTGTCGCAGAGCATCACGGCTTACCCCCGGTAAAAAATTTGTAAACCAGACTCCATTTTTACCAACAGCCTGCCGTGAACAGAAGGTAAAGCCCAGAAACGTAATCTTCGGCAGTTAATTCCAGGTTACTTAGCGTCATAATGTATTTATGGTTCCGTTTAGTATAGGGCCTTATTATACGGAATCATTTTCTGTTAAGCGCTTATACACTGATAAAATATACGTATGGCAAAAATTTTTGTTGATCCAAGAGCTAGATTAGTGTATGCCTCATTCTATCTAAAGGGTTTGTTTGAAACTTATGGAGAAAATAATGTTAAATATTCAATAAAGTATTTTAAGGATTTAAAACAAGATGAAAACTCATTTGCTTTTGATCAGTATTTTGCATTTATCGTATGCGAAAATAATAAAATATATAAAATAATCATTGATTATAGAGATAAAATTGATATAAGTAAAGAGGCTTATGAATGGTGTGATGTATATGGAAAAGTAAATTACAACATTAGTGCTCTTGATAAATATGATAAAAAAATTATTGCAATTGGTCCTGGTTTTGGTATTAAGATTTATGGATTGAGTAAAACAATATTTTATTGTATTTCCAATTATATTAAAAGTTTTCCCTATTTAAGAGTTTCTTTTAGGGTTTTTTTATCCGGCTATATTTGGCAATTAAAACGCGTTTCATATAATATATATAAGCCTGTATCAAGTGATAAAAATTATATATTTTTTGTTTCAAGTTTATGGGATCATGCGAATTGTATAGAAAAAACAAATTTGTTTAGAGCAACATATATTCGTTATTGTAAAAATCTTGGAGTAAAGTTTGATGGCGGGGTGTTCGCTAAGCCATCTCATATTGAATATCAGAAATATAGCGACATAATATGTACAAAATATATAATATTAAAAGATTATATAAAAAATGTGAAAAAATCTGTTTTTTGTTTTAATACGCCAGCGGTATGGGATTGCCATGGTTGGAAGCTTGGAGAGTATTTGGCATTAGGGAAAGCAATAATATCAACACCTTTATCAAATGAAATGCCAGTTCCTATGACACATGGTATAAATATTCATTTTGTTTATAATGAAAATGATCTAAAAGAGGGGATACGTAAAATATTTAATGATGATTCGTATAGAGAAAGATTAGAGCAAGGCGCTTATGCATATTACAACAATTATATTAAGCCTGAAATTGTTATACAAAGATTACTAATAACATTATGATAAAACGACTTGCTCTGGTTATTCCATCTATAGGGCCTGGAGGTATGGAAAGGGTGATGGCAGAGCTTGCACATTACTTTTGTAGGCAGCCAGATTTAGAGGTCCATTTAGTGTTATATGGTAAAACGCGAGAAATATTCTATTCTGTTCCTGACAATATTACAGTTCATACTCCGCATTTTAAGTTCAATGATAATATGAAATTATGGAGCACTATAAAAACAATTTTATTTATTCGTCGCATCGTTTCTTCGATTAAACCAAATTCAGTTTTAAGTTTTGGTGAATACTGGAACAGTTTGGTATTGCTTTCATTATATGGTATGAAATATCCTGTTTTTATTTCTGATAGATGTCAGCCTGATAAAAAATATGGAAAAATACATGATATACTTCGGAGGTTCTTTTACCCTGGTGCGAAGGGGATTATAACTCAGACACAAAAGGCTGAGTCAATTTATCGATTACTATTTAAATATTCAAATATACAGACTATCGGTAATCCTATTCATTTTATTGATACAAATACAGACATTAAAAAAGAAAATATTGTTCTTAGCGTAGGACGCTTGATAGAGACAAAACACCACGATCAACTTATCAGAACATTTATAAAGATAAATAAACCAGGGTGGAAACTTGTGATAGTTGGTGCCGATGCCTTAAAACAAAAAAACTTTAGTTATTTGAAGGAGCTTATTAATGAGCTTGATGCAAACGATAGAGTTATTTTGATGGGTAATCGGCTAGATGTTGATAAATTTTATCTTAGTAGTAAAATATTTGCATTTACATCAAGTTCTGAAGGTTTTCCTAATGTAATTGGAGAGGCAATGTCTGCTGGTTTGCCAGTTGTTTCTTTTGATTGTATGGCTGGGCCTTCTGATATGGTTATAGATGGGATTAGCGGGTATCTTGTGCCTTTATTCAATTATGATCTTTTTTCTAAAAAATTAGAATTGTTGATTGATAATTATCAGTTGTGTAAAGATTTTGGTAAAAATGGAAAAGAATACATAAATAAATATTCTCCTGAATTAATAGGTGAAAAGTTCCAGAATTTCATTATTTGATAATTATTTTAATCGACAACCATGGAATAAGCTGCTGGGAGTATATCCCATAAAGATTTAATCTTTACGAGTCATATTCCCCGCCGCTTGCGGCGAAAGTTAGTATTTCTAAAAACAGATACCCCGCTGCTTGCGGCAGGGAGTTTCATTGGAGAAAAAAATTGAAGTTACTTATTAATGCTTCTAATATTTATGCAACAGGTGCAACTCAAGTCACAATTTCTTTTTTACATGAGATTATTAATATCTCTTCCAATATATATTATATACTGATCAGTAAAAAAATTTCCACTGAAATAAATAAAATAGAATTTCCGGAAAATTTTTATTTCTACGAAATCCCATACCATCCAATGAGTTCGGGAATTATACGTTCTGCTAAAACAAGGAGATTGTTAAAAAAAATTGAAGCTAAAATAAACCCTGATGTTGTTTTTACAATATTTGGCCCTTCATATTGGAAGCCAAAAGTGCCTCATTTACAAGGGTTTGCATATCCACATTATATTTATAGTGACTCTCCTTACTGGGCAACTATTAATAAGTGGCAATTACTTAAAATTAAATGTTTACGTTTTATACATTTAACATATTTTAAAAATACTGGAAAATATTATGTTTGTGAAAGTCAAGATGTATCTGACAGGGTTGTTTCGCTACTTAACGTTCCAAAAAAAAATGTTTACACTGTAAACAATACCTGTAGTTCTGTATATTTTAATTTCACGACTAAAAAATCCAACAACTTACTAAAGGAAAAAGAGCATAATGAATATCGCTTATTATCACCCTGCTCTTTTATGAGTCATAAAAACTTAACAATAATTAACCAAATCGTCACCGTTATAAAAGAAAGGATACCCGATTGGTCTATCATGTTTGTATTAACTATTGACAGTGAGATATTCGATAAATTTTTTACAAAAAAAGCTAAACAATCAATTATAAATATTGGAAGAATTCCAATTGATCTTTGTCCTCAAATATATTCAGAATGTGATGCTTTGTTTTTGCCAACTTTATTGGAGTGCTTTTCTGCTAGCTATCCTGAGGCAATGATCATGGAAAAGCCCATATTAACATCTAATTTATCCTTTGCAAGATCTATATGTGAAGAAGCAGCTTTATATTTTGATCCTTTAGATGTTGATGATATAGTTAATAAAATACTATTAATAATAACTAGTGAATACAGACAAAAAATCTTAATAAAAAATGGACAAATCCAATTAACTAAATTTGATAATGCTTCTCTCAGAGCGTCTAAATACCTAAATATATGTAAACAGATATCAGGATTATGATTAATTCACGTTACAAGCCTACAAAAATAGAATTATATGGATTTATTGGTGTTATAAAAATTGTTTTTTACATAATACTTACAAAGATATTTTATCCAACCGCAAGGCTAATACGGCGTCCTTTTGATGTACGAGGGAAAAAATATATTAACTTCGGCTCAAATATAACAATTGGCAAATATTGTAGAATTGAGGCATACCCTTATTTGCACAAAGGTTCAATAATTGAATTTGGAAAGAATGTTGAAATAAATGATTTTGTTCATATAGCTGGACTTGTTAAAGTTAAGATCTGTGATAATGTGTTAATCGCAAGTAAAGTTTATATATCTGATTTAAATCATGGTTTGTTCGATGGAAGTCAAAGTGATACGTACCCTGAAGACATTTCTGGTAGTCGCCCTGTTTATGGTAAAGAAATTATTATTCAAGATAATGTTTGGATTTGTGAGTCTGTATCAGTATTGCCTGGCGTAACAATTGGCAGGTGTTCCGTCATTGGTGCAAATTCAGTGGTTACAAAAGATATACCACCATTTACAATTGCTGTGGGTGTTCCAGCTAAACCAATAAAAAAGTTTAACTTTGATAAAAATAAATGGGAGCCAATAATTAAAAGTATTTAATTTAATAAAATAATAATTAAAATATTCTTGTTCAAAAATAAAAAAATATTACTTTTCGTGCCCGGTGGTGAAGGAATATATGGCTCTGAAATTAAAAGAAAAATTCAAAACCAAGAAGCTGATGTAACTGTATATAATGAAAGGCCATCAGTAACAGTTTTTGGGAAAATATTTACAAGGGTATCAAAAAATATTTCAGATATCCCTTTTAATTATTATATAAATAATGTTATTGCAGAAAATATTAATATTCAGTATGATTATGTTTTAGTAATTAGAGCTGAGGCTTTTCACCCTTCTTCTGTTCAAGCGTTAAGAAAAGCATTTCCTTATGCTAAATTTATTTTGTATTTATGGGACTCAATAGTTAATACCGACACAACAAAAATAATACCTTATTTTGATAAAGCATTCTCTTATGATATAAATGATGTAAATGATAATCAATTATTATTATATCGCCCCACTTTTTATCTCGATCAGTATAAAGATATAGCAGATCAACATCATAATGGAATTGACTTGTTTTTTTTTGGTACAATCCATTCAGATAGATTAGATGTCCTTGATAAAATCAAGTTACAAATTTCTAATCAAGGCTTACTTCTTTATTCCTATATGTATTTTCCTGGCCGTATTATGTATTATAAGAAATATATTTACGATAAAAATATTCGTAAGACCTCGTTAAAGGAATTTAAACTAACTCTTCTTAATCTTGATCAGACTATTCATATTGTTTCAAAATCTAAAGCATCGCTTGATATTCAGCATCCAGCTCAATCTGCTTTGACTCTAAGACCTATAGAAATGCTTGGTGCTAAAAGAAAACTCGTAACCACAAATCATAATATTAAATCTTATGATTTTTATGATGAGCAAAATATTCTAATTATTGACCGAAATAATCCTATTATTGAAAAAGAATTCTTTTCTGTTCCATATAGGCCTGTTTCATCTGATATTTATAAAAAATATTCATTGCACTCATGGTTGTATGATGTTTTTGCTTAAATAGGTTATCATTTTACTTAAAGAGACAAGGTACATCCCTCTAGCTTTGTGATAGATATGAAATATATAGATGTCAAGCGTTCAATAGACTTATTATGTTCTTTTTTTGCCATCATTTTTTCTGGGCCAATTATTCTTTTTTCTGCATTGCTTATCTGGTTTGAAGATCCATCAGATACTCCCTTTTTAAAGCAGGATAGAATTGGCTTTCATGAGAACCCTTTTACCTTGCTTAAATTAAGGACTATGACCTCTGAGCGCTTTCGTGATGGCAGAAAACTTACTGACTCTGAACGTATGCTTAGAACAGGCCGTTTATTCAGGAAATTCAGCATTGATGAACTACCGCAATTGGTGAATCTTATCAGGGGGGAGATGAGTTTTATTGGTCCTCGTCCTATGCCTGTCGTTTATCTTCCCTATTTTACTCCACAGGAGAGAGTTCGCCACCAGATTCGTCCGGGTATGAGTGGACTGGCACAAGTAAATGGACGAAACTTTCTCTCTTGGGAGGAAAAGTTTGCTTTTGATGTAAAGTACGTAGAAAATATAAGCTTATCCCTTGACCTGATTATTCTTTTCAAGACGCTGTTTCGTTTGGCATTCCCTTTCGATGTAGGCGTCAGGGGAGAAAACTTCACTTTAACTTCGCTTAACGAAGAGCGTAAACCATATCCCCCGCAATAATCTATCGATGTGTCATGATTAGAAGCCTGTTTTCGGAGTCACTATAAATGTCATTTGATTTTATGCATTGGGAGCATGGTTCCAACTTTCATTTGCCTGATCTATCATGGAATGATAATTCATCAGTTTTCGATGTCAAGGCCAGCTTTGTAGGCTCCGGTCGCATTGCTCTGTTAGAACTCCTTCGCCTCGGCTACGGAATGCGTGGATGGAAGAGACTCTGGATTCCCTCTTATTATTGTGAGGATGTTGTCCAAAGTCTCCAGGGAAATCCTGTGATCATTAAAAGATATCCTTGTGGGCCTTTAGGTGAAGATGTTGTTCCAGAGGCGCTGGTGGGTGACGTGCTCCTGCGGTTATCATATTTTGGTTGGGGTTTAAACCCGCTTGATCTTAAGTTTGGAGGAGATGTTATTGAGGATCACTCCCATTACCCTCATGGTGGTTTGAAATCAAACGCGGATTTTGTATTTGCTTCTCTTAGAAAGACCTTTCCCGTCCCCGATGGAGGCGTGTTGTGGTCGCCTAAAGGATATGCGTTACCAGAGGCTCCTGCCATTCATCCAAGGCATGAGGCTGCGGTGCTTAATCGTCTTGCAGCTATGGTTGCGAAGCGGGCCTACCTGCAGGGTTTTGTAGCTGATAAATCTTTCTATCGCCAGCAGGAAATAGCAAGTGAAGAGTTGTTGTCGGAAGGTACTCCTTCTGGGATATCGACTTGGTCAAAAGTTATGCTTGACCGTTTCCCGTATGAAACCTTTCGTCTTGCAAGGGTTAATAATTACAGTTCTTTCCGTATTGCCATGGCAACGTTTGATAAGGTGGAAGTACTTGGTCCGGAAATTCTTGATGTTCCAGCAATGGCAATTATTCGTCTGGGCAATATGATGTTGCGAGATACACTTCGAGCTCGGTTAAATGAAGAGAATATTTACACGGCCGTGTTATGGCCCATAAGAGATGCTAATGCAGTATGGTATCGTAAGGAAGATCTTGATTTTTCAAATGAAACACTTGCAGTGCATGTTGATGCTCGATATTCGCCAGACGATATGCGCAAAGTTGCATGTCGGATTGGCGCTATTGCTGAAGCTTTAGAAACTGAACAATGAGCTTGTCACGATTTTTACAGACTGATGACTCTTTATGGATGCAGGCTCTTGAACTTTGCGAACATGACATTTATCATCTTCCTGCTTATGCATCGCTTGAGTCCGACTGGATAAAAGCTGAGCCTCTGGCCTTCCGTTATGATAATGCACAGTATACCATGCTTCTGCCTCTTCTTGTGCGCCCTACTCCTGGTGCTATGGGTTTCGATGCAGTTACTCCTTATGGATACTCTTCACCAGTTTTCACGCAAGATGCGCCAATTGAATTCATGATTGAGGCGCTTGTCGCTTTTCAGACTGCGGCTCTGCAACAAGGTTTTATAACAACATTTATGCGTCTGCACCCTCTTTTGCACTCAGAGCTTGGGTGTATATCTATGGTGACTACTGGCAGTTGGACACAAACGGTACGCGGGAATACGGTAACCATGCCATTGGACGGCGAAAATGAGGAGTGGCTTGGTCGTGTGGCTAAAGGACACCGGCTTGATATATGCAAACTTATTGACAAAGGGTGCACGTTTATTCTTGATTCCGATGAGGCATGGAATGCATTCCCTTTGATTTATCGCAGCACGATGGAGAGAATAGGCGCCGAAAAAGGCTATTGTTACTCAGACGAATATCTTGCTGGTTTTCGTCACAAGCTTTCAGAGTACGTTCACTGTGGAGCACTTCTTGATTCTGCTGGTGAAGTAATGTGTGCTGGGTTGTTTACAAGTGTATCAGGGATTCTTCAGTACCATCTTAGCGGAACAAAAGGGGAGTATACCAAACAAGCCCCGATGAAGCTGGTATTGTTAAATATGCGAAAATGGGCCCAAGAGCATAAGATAAAATACTTTCATCTTGGAGGTGGTCTTGGTAGCGGTCGTGACTCTCTTTTTGAATTTAAGCTGCGGTTTGGAGGAGAAATATTGACGTTTCGAACGGTTTCGGTAGTGCACAATGAAAAGGCGTTTAGGCAAGAATGTGCAAATTGGTGCACACAGGCGCATATTGAATCAGTTGAATCCAATGGCTTTTTCCCTCCCTATCGCGCCCAGCATGGTAAATTGTAATAGCTCGGTTGTGAAAAAACTCTTGGTGCTTGGTGGTTCAGAAAAGTCGATTCCTTTAGTTCGTTATGCGATCACCAAAGGCTATAATGTGCTGCTTTGCGACCGTGACACTGATAATCCCTGCCGAAATCTTGCCACTCTATTTGTTCAGGTGAGTACTACTGATCTTGGCGGTGTTTTGGAGGTTGCTCGCAATCATGCGGTAGATGGGATAGTATCGTTTGGTTCTGATGTGATGGCAGCTACGTCAGCCTTTGTTGGTCAAGCGCTTGGGTTGCCATCAAATCCTTACGATTCTGTGCTTGCCATGGGGCGAAAAGATCTTTTTCGTGCGTTTTTATCATCACATGGCTTTAACTCTCCAAAGGCTTCTACTTTCTCATCGGTTGAGAATGTATTGCTTCAGTGCAATCAATTTCAGCTTCCTGTGATGGTTAAGCCCGTAGATTCAGCAGGAAGCACAGGTGTTTCCAGGGTTATGGAATGGGCTGAGTTGTCATCAGCTTTTGATCTTGCCATGAGCGCATCATCTGCTAAGCAGGTGATTGTCGAAGAGTACATTCAGATGAGTCATCCCTATATGATTGCAGGTGATGCATTTGTTCTTGATGGTCAAGTAGTATTTTGGGGGCTTATGAATAGTCATCGGGCTTCATCTGAATATCCGTTTCTCCCTACAGGTACCAGTTATCCGGTTGCTCTAAATTTGGAACAGCAGATGACTGTAAAAAGAACTATCCAGTCACTGGTAGATGCCTTAGGTATTCGACTGGGAGGTTTAAACCTGGAATTGATGTATGACAAGTCCGGAAATCTCTACATCATTGAACTCGCGGTCCGTAATGGAGGGAATTATATTCCTGAACTACTTCAACAAGCAACAGGAGTGGATCTTATTGCAGCCTTGGTCGATGCATCTCTTGGAGAGGATGTAAATGTACGGTACCTTAAAGATGCAAGGTGTGTTGCAACGTATATGATTCATTCTCAAAAGTCAGGTATTTTACAGGATCTTATCTTGGCCGATGAAATAAAAGGTAACGTTTACCAAACCATCTTAAACGTTAAGATTGGTGATTCAGTCCATGCTTTTGATCGTGCCATTCATGCCATAGGTGTTTTGTTTCTTCGCTTCGACTCACTGAAGGAGCAGGAGGCAAAACTGAATAAAATAATTGATCTTGTAAAGGTACTCGTTAACGTGTCTTGATTTTCGATTACAAGATTTATTACCAACAAGAGTCGAATATCTCAAGTATAACGATGGATCTCTTGCGGTTTTTAAAAAACTTGCAGTGAACCCCAGAGTCAGGATTGTCTATCCTGATTCCATGCTCATTGATAACGGGAGGTATCGTGTTTTCGAGGAAAATCAGCTTTTTTACATTGATTCCGGTCATTTATCCTCAGCCGGTTCAAATTTTGTCTCGCCTGTCTTTGAGCCGATTTTCCAAAGCGCTCGGGCTGTACGCTCGTCATTCTGAGAAACTCTTCCAGCTTGCGACTACAACATTCTTTTTTTTATCATGCAAACGATCGTCATTGTGAAACTATTCGCGGGATCTGATGGTTATTCAGAGTTGTATGTGTAACGATGAACGTATTTTGTGCTGGATTGGGCGTGGGGGAAAAAATAATATGCACAATGAATGGACTTGGTTGTGGTGTGTAGGTTAAAAAAAAATTCGTAACTTGAAAGAATGAATTCAAGTAGATAACGAAATGGGGAGGGATAAAATGAAAAGATTAGTTTTTTTCCCTTCTGGTATATGCCGTGGTGATGCTTTTTTGGTCAGTTAAGGCAATGGCTGAGTTGATTAATTTGCAATTTGCATGTATAAATTACACCTATCATAGCCCTCTTGATTTCTTGAATAATGGCGGTGAGTAGAATACGTCAGGTGGGTACTCTGGTACAAAAACTTCACACTCAGTATAGTCAGCTTATCTTCGCGATGCATCAAACGTTGTGTCAACAGTGAAAATTGGTTACAGTGCGGCGAGTTCTTCCGGTATTGGTGATGCTCAAAACGCATTTTTGGAAGGTGCTTATGGAGACTTCGCGGGAGGATATATATCTTCTACCTCCAGTCTATCAATGAAGCTTTCAGGGCTGACAGCAAATACTGAATGCTATCTGTATATATTATACTCAGGGCGAGGCGAATGTAGTTTACGATAGGCTGAAAATATCTAATATTATAGGCTCAACGACTTATTCTTCAGTAACTGCTTCAAGTTCTACTGGTAGTTCAAGTTTTATAAAAGGTAATAACTTGTAAGCTTGACGGTTAAAACCGATAGCCAGGGAGTCTTATGGTTGATTTATGCGCCATCCGGTATAGCTGGGTCTAGTGTTAGAGGACTTATCAACGCTCTGCAATTATCTTCATCGCCATCCACAGGTTTCTCACCGGTTCTATAACCTGCAACTTTTATTCTTATGGGTATTGGTGGTCTTTTTGTAGTGTTTAGTTTACAGAAGTCTCAAGAAATATCAGGATTTATTGCGTGAACTCTTTTTTTTACCTTTTTCTTTTAGTCTTTACTATTGCAGGGTGTTCCCCTGAGACTGAGAAGAAAGATGCTGGACGTGTTGCAGCTACTGTGAATGGTATTGAAATTACCCAGCGTGAAGTAACAGCTCTTTATGAGCGCACTGCTACTGCCGGTGTCAGTGAGGAGATTAGGAGCAATCAGCAACGGGCTATTTTAGCTGGTTTGGTTCGGAGTGAGCTGCTTGCCCAGAAGGCTGCGGCTGAGAATCTGGATCGTTCACCTGAGTTTGTGCTTACAATGCACGAAGCACGTCGTCAGGTTCTTGCTGGAATGGCTGAAAAAGGTATGCTTGCTTCAATTAAGCCTCTTTCTGATGAAGCGCTCCAAGGTGTTGTTAAACAAAATCCCCTTATTTTCGGTGAGCGTAAGCTGCTTGTCTATGAGCAGGTTTTGATGCCTGTTGTCGATGTCCCGTTTCTTCAGTCGCTTAATGTTGCTGCGGGCAATGGTGCCTCGCTTTCGCATCTGGTGGATTCGATCAAAGCTAAAAAGCTTCAGTTTCAGCAGGTTACGCAAACGCAGTCAACCGATCAGATGCAGCCGGCTATTGCTCGTATTATGAGCAATGCCAAGCCTAATGTGCCGATTGTTATGCGTGTTGAGGATAAGTTTGCCATGGTGTTGATGCTGAAGAGTGCTCTTCCTATTCCTCTTGTGGGTGGTTCAGCTCTGCAGACCGCTCGAAATATAACAACAGCACAACTCCGTAATCAGGAATTCGGCAAAAAAATGAAGAATGTTGTTGACGCATCCAAAATCACCTATTTCGGTGCGTATGCTCCTGGCGCAGCTGCCAAAAAGGGGTCAGGGCAATTGGTTCCACTGCCGACAGTTGATTCCGGAATGGTTGCCGAAAACGAATCACTCACGATTGAGCTTGCTGTAGCCCTGGGAGCAGCGTACACGTTTTCAGTGTTGTTGCTGACATTCTGGATGCGGCTCTTTCTTGGCAAGTTCTGGCAGCCTCTTATGTCGCATAAATCGAAGAAGGCTAACTCTGTTGCACCTGAAGGCCATAGTGAAGATGATGATGAAATATTGTATCCGGTATATAAACCACCTGTTTATATACGGTATTTTCTTTTCTTTGTTGCTGCTGGAGCACTTTTCACTCTTGGATATCAGATGATGCTTATATGGGGAAAAACTCCGGAATGGATTGTTGGTGTATCGGTACTTTCCGGTCTTTTACTTGGTGTTGTTTTCACTTACATCTTTTCTCTCAATCTCTTTATGAGGTTGACGCAGAATATGCGTTTTCTGCCTATCCTTTTCTTTTCTTTTTGTCTTGTTGCTGTTGTAATTGCGACAAAGCGCCTTATCGGTTTATGAGCATCAAAGTGCAGGTGTCATGGTTTCCCTGGCTGCTTTTTGTTGCTGTTCTGGTGCATTCTGCAGTAGAGTACACTCTCTCGTTGTCGATTGAAAACGATCTGCTCTTGTTGTACCCGACACTTTTGGCAGTGTTATGGATGGAGCGCAAAAGCATTTTCGAAACCTTTCGCAGTAGCGCATTGGGTCATCCAATGTTGGGATCTCTCCTTTTTGTCCTTGGATCTTGTTTCTCTGTAGCTGGTGGAGTGGCCCCCTCACTGGTTGTTGAAGTTTTAGGACTTTTTTTTATTGCAGCAGGATTCGTTGCTGCTTTTGCCCCTTCCGCTTATCTTCGTTCAGCACTCTTCATTGCATTTGCCGGAATTGTGATAGTGATCCTTGGCTCAATCGGGCCTTCGCTCCTGTCGTCTGAACTTGCAGTTGCGTTAGCTGCGCTTTCAGCCAAAGTGCTCAGCGCAACAATTTTTCCTGTTGTCGCAAATGGTGTCACTCTCTATTTTGGCCAATACAGTGCCACTGTGACCAAAGACTGTTCAGGGATGAACTCCATTTTTTCATTGACGGCACTTTCCATTCTCTACCTCAGTGAGGGGGTTAATCGCAAACCCTGGCATATTGCCGTGATGGTGGTCAGTATCATTCCAGTTGCAGTGCTTACCAATTTTATGAGGGTGATGCTTGTGGTACTTGCCACCTGGTACGTTGGAGACTGGTTTGCCCAGAGCATTTTCCATGAGACCATTGGTGTTGTGGCTTTTATTCTGGCACTCCTGCTTCTCACACTCATTGACAGGGGGCTGCTTTTTGCATCCTCGCTTGTAAAGCCTGAGAAGGGGAGCGCACATGCGGCTGACTAAATACTCTCTTCTTGCTCTAGCGTTTTGCCTTATCCTCATTTCCTCAGAGATATTTGTGGAGATAAGGCAGCACCCGGTCAAGGGCCCAAAACCAGACCTGCAAAGCATCATAAAGCAGCATCCCCAAGGCTGGCAGGCTATCTCCGGTTCATCCGTAGTTCCCAGTACACAGAACAACCCATACGATCTGGTCGTTACTCAAATCTATAAACGTGCCGATGGCAAAGCAGCCTCAATAGTCATGACCTGGAGCTACGACGGTTTCCACCAGGCAGGGCACCCACAGGAAGTCTGCTATAATTCCCAAGGCTTTACCGTCTCAACCCCCAAAAACATTACATTGATGGTGGGCGGCCAAAATCTCGATGTCGTTACCTTCGAAGGTCGCTACGGAGATATGATCGAACAGGTAATCTACTGGAGAGTAACCGGAGGAATCCATGACTCAGCCCTACAGGACAACATCCCCATGACACAGCGATTCAAGGAAGTCCCTCGAATCCTCATCGGCGACATTCCCAACAACCTCATGGTCCGGGTATCAACATGGCGCCCCGCAACCGACCCTCCCTCCACAGTCCACATCGACTACATCAAATCATACCTCCAATCCCTCCCCCCCAAAACCCGCCACTTCCTGACCGGCCTCTAACCCAACTCATCCCTCACGTCTCAGCACTCTTTTTCTCAACTGTGTCATTCCGAGTTCCCGCGAGGAATCTGTCTTCCTGCCGACTGCCCACTGCCAACTGCCGACTGCCCACTGCCAACTGCCGACTGCCCACTGCCCACTGCCGACTGCCCACTGCCAACTGCCGACTGCCCACTGCCAACTGCCGACTGCCAACTGCCAACTGCCAACTCCCTAACCGATGACCACGAGCCCATCCCTCTCAAAGCCCTCAGCCTTATTCCAGGGTAGCGGCTTCCGCCTTCCATACCGCTCCGGTCGTGTACGCTCCAGATACCATGCGCTGGCTTTCCAGGTTTTTTTACTGGCCGCCATGATGATTCGAAGGTGTGCCAACTCGTTCAGCGCCAGAGCTTGGGGTACCCCCTCAAAAAGCTCTTGCTGCAGGCTTTTGGTCCCACTCTCCAAATCCTTTTTCCCCTGATCTCTCCATAAATAATAAGTCTTCCTGCTGATACCGGCAGCATAACAGGCGCTATCAATGGTCATTCCCTCACCAATAAACTCGATTAAACTGTTAATTCTTGCTTGATGTAGTTTCATCGTATCTGTGTGTTGTTATATGATAATAAATACCTATCTTAATCTTACAAAAGCTACGTAAAATATCCGTGAATTAAAATGCTGATTGTATACTTTTATCCGATTTTAGTGCTGAAAACAGGGGTTGAGTGTGTAATTTGTCCATTTCCATCACCCTAAAAACTGAAAACTTGACCCCTCAAATTCAAATCAATCCAGTGGTTCAGCATGCCACCAAAAGGCCATCTTTCTTATCTTAAGTAATGCCTTAAAGCTTTGCCAACTGCCAATTATAGAGTTCATGCTTCTTCTCAACAAAATCCTCCCCTTGTTCTTCCTTCCCACAGGATTCACCCTCTTATGTCTGCTCGCTGGTCTTGTTCTGCGCAAAAGGGTATTTCTCTGGTCAGGTGTTCTTGTGCTCTGCCTGTTCAGTCTGCCCATCGTTAGTGATGCGCTGATGCGCCTTGTTGAAGGTCCACTCAGACGTGCACCGATAAGTGATGTTGGTAAAGCCGATGCCATTGTAGTGTTGAGTGGAATGCTTCACCAGATTAAAGGCGCTCCATTGGGCGAGTGGGATGATGCTGTCGATAGATTTGAAGGAGGTATCGATCTTTTCAAGGCAGGGAAAGCTCCTGTTATTGTCTTTACCCGTGGCCAGATTCCATGGCACACTGATGGTGTTCCCGAAGGTGACTTGTTGGCCAGGAGGGCGATACTGCTCGGCGTTCCACAACATGCGATCCGTTTAACCGCAACTGTAGGCAATACTGCTGAAGAATCGGTTGCTGCTGCAAAGTTGCTTGGTGTTGGAAACGGTGGCAGCGTAAAGAGGATTATTCTTGTCACCAGCGCCTTTCATATGCCGAGGGCTCGTTTTTTATTTGAACAGGCAGGTTTTACGGTTATTCCCTTCAGGGTGGATTATCACACGGATGATACTCCTGAGCTAACGGTTTTAAATTATCTGCCCAATGGAGAATCGCTTGCTGAATCAGAAACAGCTTTGCGTGAGATGATCGGTTGGCTATTTTACTGGAGCAAAGGATTTTTTAAAGTACCATAGCGCATTTGCCAAGGCTGATTTTAACCAATAATGGATGTTTCATGAAAAAGGTTCATGGTATTTTTGTGGGTTTCCTGTTATTGATATTGAGCACCCCGGTTTGGGGGCAGGACTACAAGAGTGTTGAGGTGAGCAAGGTTCTTGTTTCATCTGTCACAAGTAACGGCACTCCGCTCAAATATCTTCAAACCGCCCGGCCGGAAGTTACGGTTCTTGTCGTTCGTGTTCCTCCGGGTGGTTCAACCGGCTGGCACCAGCATCCAGTGCCCGTTTATGCCTATATGCTTGAAGGAACACTTAACGTAGAAATTCAAGGAGGTCAAACTTCTGTTTTTAAAAAGGGTGATGCGATTCTTGAAGTGATGAATACCCTGCATAACGGATATAATTCAGGGAGCGAAACCGCAACTCTTGTGGTATTTTACACAGGAGCAGCTGGAGTGCCGAATGTAGTGAAGGAAAAAGGTGTCGCTTGGAAAAAAGTTGTTGATGGTCTTCAGGACTGGTGTGTAAAGCTATGAAATCCATTACAGATTCAGAGCTGTTTGATACGCTTCGCAAAGTGTTCGGGTTTCGTGAATTTCGCCCCAATCAGGAACAGATAGTAAGAGCCATCCTTGAAAACAGGGATGTTTTTGCCGTTATGCCCACCGGTGGCGGTAAATCACTTTGCTACCAGCTTCCAGCTGTACTCCTTCCCGGCACCTGCATGGTTATCAGCCCGCTTATCTCCCTGATGAAAGACCAGGTTGATGGAGCAAGGGCAAACGGTATCCGGGCAGCGTTTCTCAACAGCTCCCTTGACCCCGAAGAGCGCGATGCTGTGATGCAGCAGCTTCTCTCAAACTCTCTTGACCTTCTCTATGTCGCCCCGGAACGGTTTACCCTCGAAGCGTTCAAAAAGATGCTTGGCCGGGTGAACATCAGTATGGCCGTCATTGATGAGGCGCACTGTATTTCAGAGTGGGGTCACGATTTCCGGCCCGACTACCTCTCGCTTTCCTCTCTGGTAACCATGTTTCCCGATCTCCCTGTAGCCGCATTTACAGCTACAGCGACTCACCTTGTGCAGCAGAACATACTCGATAAACTCTCACTTCGTAATTCCCTCATTGTCAGGGCCTCCTTTGACCGCCCAAACCTCTCCTACGATATCCGGTTAAAAGATAAAGTTGACGCCCAGCTAGTTTCACTCTTAAAAAAGAATGCCGGCAAAGCCGGTATTATATATCGCACCAGCCGCAAAAGTGTTCATGAAACAGCAGAAATGCTTAAGGCAAAAGGGTTTCGAGCCCTCCCTTATCATGCCGGTCTCAGTGATCATGATCGTAAACGCAATCAGGAAGCATTTATTCGCGATGAAGTGGACGTTATTGTAGCCACCATCGCCTTCGGTATGGGTATTGACAAGTCCAATATCCGTTTCGTCATTCATGCCGACTTACCCAAAAGTATTGAAAATTACTATCAGGAAACCGGCAGGGCAGGACGCGATGGTGAAGCCGCACATTGCACCCTTCTTTTCTCTCCGGGTGATATCAGCAAACTGCGCTTCTTTATTGACACAATGACGGACGAAACTGAACGCAAAAGGGCACTTGATGCACTTTCTAAAGTGGTTTCCTTTGCCTCAACTTCAATCTGCCGGCGTCGAAACCTCCTTGACTACTTCGGAGAACACTACCCGCATGATAACTGCAGCTCCTGCGACATCTGTCTTGGTACCCGCGAACGGGTTGATTGCACCCGCGAGGCCCAGATGCTTCTTTCAGCCATTGTCCGTACCGAAGAGAGGTTTGGAGCAACGCATATTGTTGACATCGTTCTCGGAAGCAATACCCGGAAAATCCGTGATTTTGGCCATGATCGATTGAAAACGTATGGAATCGGAAAAGGGCAAAGTAAAACATACTGGCGACAGCTTGTCGACGAGCTTTTAGCTCAAAAAGTGATCGAAAAATCAGAAGGGCTCTATCCGACACTTTTTCTTTTGCCCAAAGCAGTCTCGATTCTTAAGAATGAAGAGTGCATTGAAATTCTAAGAGTCGTTGAAAAAACAAAGGAAAAGGAACATGACAGAACTCTTCAGGCCACAGAAACACCTTATGACCAGCAGCTTTTTGAACTCCTCAGGGTTTTACGCAAGGAGATCGCTCAAGAGCAGGGGATACCGCCTTATGTTGTTTTTTCAGATCGTTCCCTTCATGATATGGCATCAATCTGCCCTCGAACAGCCGACACCATGCTGACGGTTACCGGTGTTGGCGAAGTCAAACTCCAGCGCTATGGTCGTCAATTTCTCCACCTCATCGAACGCTACTGCACCGACCACCCTGAGCGGGCAGCATAATGGTTTTGAATGCAGATAGCTCGCTGCGTATGAAATGAATGGTTTTCACTGGAAATAAATCCCAATTCATATATTAAATTGAAACGCTTTCATGAATAATCATGATGCCCTGTTCTGAATGGTTTCTCATAGAACGGGGCTTTTTAGTAACGGGGTAGACGATAATAGTGTTATGCAGCTTACAGCGAAACTTTCAGTAATTCTTCCTGAACAAACAGGTGCCGGAAAGAACGGTCCATGGAAAAAACAGGACATTATTGTCGAAACTGATGGGCAATACCCCAAAAAGGTCTGTATCTCTTTGTGGGGAGAGAAGTTTGACAGAAATCTTTTGAATGTTGGCAACAGACTGACGATCTCTTTTGACATTGAAAGCAGGGAGTTCAACGGAAAATGGTATACCGATGTTAAAGCATGGAAGGTTGAGTCTGCCAGTCAGGCAGGTACATCCCGGTCTCAGCAGGCAGGCTCATATAATCCGCCGGTTTATGAACATGAAGGCGGCAGTGCAATTGTTGATGATGATTGTCCGTTTTAAGAACCGGTGAGATACTATTCGATTTCATTTTCAATCTCATTATCAACATGTATTTATTTTTTGATACAGAAACTACAGGATTGCCAAAAAGCTGGCGAGCTCCTGTAACCGATGTCAACAACTGGCCAAGGCTTGTTCAGTTGGCTTATTTATATTGTGACGGTGATGGCAAAACCCTGAGTTCCGGGGATTATATCATTAAGCCCGAAGGATTTATCATTCCTGAAAGTGCGTCAGGCATTCACGGTATATCAACAGAACGGGCGAAGTTGGAAGGCGTTTTTCTGCACAATGTACTCCTGGAGTTCGAAAAGCTGATTGGTGAAGCAGATGTTCTTGTGGCTCACAATATGTCGTTTGATGAAAAGATTGTTGGCAGTGAACTGATCAGGGCCGGAATGCCGAACAGCTTGCCTCCAAAGAAGAAAATATGCACCATGGAAAGAGCTACGGATTTTTGTGCCATTAAAGGCCCCTGCGGGAACAAGTGGCCGAAGTTGACGGAACTGCATCAAACATTGTTCGGAATTGGATTTGAAGAGGCGCACAATGCAACTCTTGATATTAAAGCCACTGCCAGATGTTTCTGGGAATTGAAGAAAAGAGGCGTAATCTGATAATCTTAAATATGCGACTTTCGGGCAAAATTGCGCTCGTTACCGGAGCAGCAGGCGGCATTGGCAGGGCGGTGGCTCTTTGTTTTGCCATTGAGGGAGCAGTTGTTATTGCAAGCGATATCAATGCTGCTGGCTGCTCTGAAACACTGCAGCTCCTTGAACAGGCCGGGGGAAGTGGCTTGTCAGTGCAGGCAGATGTCTTGCATGAAGATGAAATCCAGTCGCTGTACCGCCAGATCGCAGACCGGTTCTCTCAACTTGATATAGTGGTAAATATTGCTGGTGGAGATTGTGAACCGGCTGCTGATGTCGAGGATATTGATTACGGTAAGATGAGTGCAAATCTTGATCTTAACCTCAAGTCATGTATTCTCTCTTGCCGTGAGGCTGCAAAAGTTATGAAGCCCCAGGGGTTCGGGAAAATAGTGAATATGAGTTCACTTGTCTATCGAGGGAGCCCGAACCAGTTTTCTTATTCTGCCGCCAAAGGCGGTATTTACGCCTTTACACGTTCACTTGCTTTATCGCTGGGTCGCTATGGCATAACAGTTAATGCACTTGCGCCCGCTCTTGTTGCTGTTCCTGCTTTTGTTAATGCTCTTGGTCTTGAACGGTGGGAGATGCTTCAGAAGGATTGCGCAGCACGTTATCCGCTTGGACGGGTCGCAACACCAGACGATGTTGCCCGCTGTGCACTGTTTCTCGCTTCAGACGACGCGGCGTTTATTACAGGGCAGATACTTGAGATTTCCGGTGGAGCAAGGTTGTAGATGTGAAACAGGTAAATAAAATTTCTTTATAGAGTTAATGACCATAAGAACAGGCATTTATAGAGTGAAACCAATAACGGGCACCCCCCGCGAAATACCGTTTAATTATACCTCTGCCGGCGACAGGCAGGCGATATCGTTTCTGCTGGGACCGAATATCGTTCGGATTCTTGACGAACTGCGTGATCTGCGGGTTACAGGCCGCTCGGCACGTTTGCTCATGGGTATTATCGGAGAGATTCTTATTCATCGCCGTAATCCCTACCTTTTTCAGGAACTTGTTGATTCTGCCGCTCGTCGAAAGCGTCTTTTTGAAAGGGCATTTCACGAGCTTGATATCATCTCTGAAATGGCAAATGGTGAAATCCGGGTTTCAGCTATTGTTGTGGCGGTGCGAGAGCAACTTGAGCGTTTCCGCTCTGCAGTTGAAAAAACACCCGAACTTCGCCGTCGTATGAAGAGGGAACTGGGAGCGGTTGCAGGAGTTAAAAATGTCCTTTTTGACCCATTTTCCCTTGCAGCTCACGCTACTGATGCTACTGACTGGAGGCTTCATCTTCCAGTGGCTGTTGTTACCCCAGATCAGGAGTCGCAGGTTGCACCTCTCATTACAGCAATTGCCGGGCTTGGCCTCCATATCATTCCCCGCGGTGCAGGAACGGGGCTCACCGGTGGAGCTGTACCCTTGAGATCGAGGTGTGTGATCATCAACATGGAAAAAATGAACCACATCAAGGGTATCTCGGTTCGGGATTTTCAGCTTGAAAACGGTCAGATATCCCAGGCTTCAGTCATTGAAGTTGAAGCTGGAGTGGTCACTGAAAAGGCTATGGAGGAGGCTGATGAGCATGGGCTTGTATTTGCTACCGACCCGACAAGTGAATGGTCTTGCACCATCGGTGGCAATATTGCTGAAAATGCCGGCGGAAAGATGGCTGTACGATGGGGTACCTGCATAGACAACCTCCTTGAGTGGCGTATGGCAATGCCGTCCGGTGAAAACTGGACGGTAAAGCGTGTTGATCACCGCCTCAGGAAAATCCTGCATGAGGATACTGTTACTTTCGAGGTTTGGAATCAATCGGGCAAGCGAATTGATCGCATTGAGTTGCTTGGAACCGATATCCGTAAAAAAGGACTGTGGAAAGATATTACCAATAAAGCGCTTGGTGGAGTGCCGGGCCTTCAGAAAGAGGGAACTGACGGGGTGATTACCTCGGCTGTTTTTGTGCTTTATCCAAAGTATCCTGAAAAGAGAACCCTCTGTCTTGAGTTTTTCGGGCCTGACATGGATGAGGCAAGCCGGGTGATTCTTGAGCTGTCTAAAATATTTCCGCTGTATTCGGAGAATAAAGAAGCTCTTCTGGCGCTGGAGCATTTTGATGATGAATATATAAGGGCTATCGACTACAAGGTAAAGGCACCAAGGGCTCAGATTCCGAAAGCCGTGCTTCTCATCGATATAGCCGGTCATTCATCCAGAGAGGTTGAGAGCGGTATTGAACGTTTACAAACTCTCCTCAAGCATCATCCAAATACCATGATGTTTCTGGCCAGAGACAATGCTGATGCCGTTCGTTTCTGGGCTGATCGAAAAAAACTTGGTGCTATTGCCAGGCGGACCAATGCGTTTAAGCTCAATGAGGACATTGTTATTCCTCTTGAAGCGCTTGCCGTTTTTTCCCGATTTATCGACGAGCTCAATATTACTGAGGAACGATATGCGCAGCATTGCTTTGTAGAACGTTCACGCACTATTTTTGCTACGACAGACGTTAACGAAGATGGTGGGCGGTTTGCCTCTAAAATTCCAGCAGGACTTGAGCTTTGCCGTCTGTTCGATGAAAAAATTTTACTGGCGCCTGAAGATTCACTGCGTTCTCTTGAAATTGTTCAAGAACTTGGCAATGAACTTGGCGAACTGGTGCAGGGGTATCCTGAAATGCAGGAGGCCTTTGAAAAAGCATATACGTATGTTCGCGACAGGCGTATAGTGCTTGCTACACACATGCATGCCGGCGATGGCAATGTTCATGTCAATGTACCGGTGCTTTCCAATGACAGGCCGATGCTTGAACGAGCCGACAAGGTGATTGACAATGTCATGGAAAAAGTTGTTTCACTCGGCGGCGTCGTGTCGGGAGAGCACGGTATCGGTGTAACCAAGCTGAAGTACCTCGATCCGGCTATTGTTGAACAACTTTCAATATATCGTCGCAAGGTCGACCCTGAAGGGATTATGAATCCCGGAAAGCTTGAGGATTATGAGGCTCTTGACCACATTTTTACTCCGTCGTTCAATTTGCTTGAACTGGAGGCGCATATACTCAGGCGAGCCCAGATTGAAGAGCTTTCAAAAAAGGTTGACTACTGCATACGATGTGGTAAGTGCAAGACTGATTGCTGTGTTTACTATCCCTCTCGGGGAATGTTTTACCATCCGAGAAACAAGAATCTTGCGATTGGCTCATTGATTGAAGCACTGCTTTTTGATGCCCAGCGTGAGCGTTCTACTGATTTTGAGTTACTGAAGTGGCTGGAAGAGGTTGCCGATCACTGTACAATTTGCCATAAATGCCTTAAGCCTTGTCCGGTGGATATCGACAGCGGTGAGGTTTCGGTGCTGGAGCGTGAAATTCTTTCAGAATGGGGGTACAAACACTCTTCACCCATCACAGAACTGACCTTGCGATATCTCGATAGTCGTTCCCCGGTTTTTAATGCGATATTCCGCAGAACGGTGCTCAGGATCGGCGGTGCGTTTCAGCGTGCAGGGAACAAACTTTCAGCACCAATGCAGCCGGAACTTGATTCGCCGGATCTTTATCCTTTAAGGCTTCTGCGTTCGCCCGTACCACCAGTGCCCGAAGAGACCCTGCGCGATATTCTTCCAGAGTGTGCTTCTGACCAGGTGATTGTTTTTGAGCCATCAGGAGAGGTGAAAAGTAATGTTTTTTATTTTCCGGGCTGTGGTTCCGAGCGCATGAACTCTTCAATCTCGATGGCGGCAATTCATGTACTGCTTGAGCTTGGTGTGAGGATTGTGCTGCCGCCACCGTTTCTCTGCTGTGGATTTCCTGCTCATGTCAATGCAAAGACAGATCAGTATTCAAGTATTGTCCTTCGAAATACCGTGATGTTCAGTCAGATAAGGGAGATGTTTTCCTATCTTGATTTTGATGCTTGCGTTGTCACATGTGGTACCTGTATGGAGGGACTTGATGCTATTGAAACCGGCAAGCTTTTCGGAGGGCAAATTATTGATATTGCAGCATATGCTCTTGAAAAAGGTCTGAAGCTGGATGGCAATAGAGAATACCTTTACCATGCTCCCTGCCATGATTCTCTTTCCGGTAAAGCGCGTCAGACGCTTAGCACTATTGGAGGTTTTGGGAATGTAAATGCAGTGCCGCATTGCTGTTCAGAGGCTGGTACACTGGCATTGTCACGACCCGATATTACCGATTCCATGCTGCACCGCAAAAGAGAGGCCATTACCGCAGTTATGCATGGAAAAGAAAACGCAGTCATATTAACCAATTGTCCATCATGTGTGCAGGGACTTGGAAGGAATCTCGATCTTGGTATAGAACCTCGGCATATTGTTGTTGAGCTTGCTGAAATACTTTCTGGTACCGGATGGGTGGATATCATGAAAAAACAGGTACAAAATGGATCAGTACTCACCTTTTAGCTATATTCTTTCTTGATATTCTCTGAGATTCTTATAAAAAAGTACAATATCCGAATGTTTCTTATTAGACATACTTCTGAATTTCACCATTTGATAACAGAAAAAAAACTATGAAAAAATCAATCTGGCTGACTGCAGGAATTGCAGGACTGTTTTTAGGTAATCCCCTTACTGATCTTCAAGCAGAAGTTGGTATTCGTATTGGGGATGTTCGAGTAGGTATTGGTGATAGGCCTCACTTTGTTATCGATACTCGCCCGAGCTTTATCTATCTCCGGGATCAGGGCTTTTCAGTATCAGTAGGGAGTCCTTACGATATTATTTATTACGGAGACTTGTATTACCTCTATCGCGATGGCAGCTGGTACCGTTCTTCACACTACCGCGGACCGTGGGATGTAGTTCGGGAACGTAATCTTCCCTCCAAAATAAGAGGCCGTCGCTGGGATGATCTCAGGAGATATCGTGACATTGAGTACCGCAGGCATGACCGCAGTTACTGGGAAGACAGAGACCGCAATGATCGGGAGCGTTATGACAGAGAACCACGCCGTGATGATCGCCGCAGGGATGAGAGGGATCGAAGACCTTAAGTGATCCGTTAGCTTAAAGACCGTTAAGAGGGAGCTGACACATTAGCTCCCTTTTTTTATGGCGCCACACTCCATCCCTAACATTATTGCTCATCCATCCATTGGTAACACTGGATTATCTGGAGAATTACTGCCCCTTTTCTGATATGCATCGAAAAAATCCCTGATAGTCGTACATTTAAGAAAGAATAGTAGATAGACATAATAAAACGAGGGGAGTGCAATGGGTATTTCGTCAAAACTGCAACTTGCTGCGGATGCAATAGAGGATGCAAAAAAACGCCTCAACAGAGCCAAGGATGATGCTGATGATGATTATGAGATACGTCAGGCTTTGAAAATTCTTGAGGATGCTCTTGACTACATTCGCGGAGCATCTTCAGAACTCCAGAAGTAGCAGGGGAGAATGAGCTTTATTGAAAAACCAGCGACAGTTATTGGCGTTGATCTTGATGGCGTCTGTGCAGATTTTTACGGGCGCATGAGGGAGATTGCTTCTGAGTGGTTTGAATGTCCGCTTGATCAGCTTTCCGGAGAGGTATCCTACGGTATGACCGAGTGGGGTGTTACCGGAACAAGCCAGTATGAAAGTCTGCACCGTTTCGCTGTGACGCAGCGGGAACTTTTTAAAACCATGCGGATGATTCCCGGAGCCCGCAAATACCTTCGTATGCTTTCCGATGAGGGGTATCGTATCCGGATTATTACCCACAGACTTTTTATTCATTATTTCCATGCCTCGGCCGTTCAGCAGACTGTTGAATGGCTTGACAGTCACGGGATTCCATATTGGGATCTCTGTTTTATGAAGGAAAAGGCGCAGGTTGGTGCCGATATCTATGTCGAAGATGCGCCCCACAATGTTACTCAGCTCAGGGAAAGGGGATTGTATACCATTTGCTTTGCAAACAGCACCAATCTCCATATCAGCAGCCCGAGAGCTGCATCATGGAAGGAGGTGTACGATATGGTGAGGATGTACCGGCCTTAAATCAGCGTGTTACGTAAAAACAGGCAAACTTGAGATAGCTTGTTTCCGGCATGGCAAGCAGTACTGGATGATCGAAGGGCTGTGAGTTTTTGTGAATTAACCTGAGTTGACAGCCAGCCGAAAGAGCCGCCTGATGCACAGATTGCAGAAAGTCCTCTTCTGAAACATGATGACTGCACGAGGCTGTTGCCAGAAAACCTCCACTTTTCACTAACTGAAGCCCAAGCTTGTTAAGTCTTTTGTAGGCTTTAAGGGCACCGGGAAGGTTTTTACGGCTTTTGGTGAAGCTTGGCGGATCCAGAACGACAAGATTGAATGACTCCTTCGACTCAACCATCTGATCAAGGGTATCAAAAGCATCTGCTGCTACGAGGCTGTATTCCCTGAACTGGTTCAGCTGAGCATTACGATCCGCTCTCTGCAGTGCCTCCTTGGATGCATCGATAAGAATAGCAGAATGGGCTCCTCCGTAAAGTGCGTTAAGTGCAAAGCCACCGTCATTGGTAAAAACGTCCAGTACCTCAGCATTTTCAGCAAACTTTCTGATAATTCTGCGGTTTTCACGCTGGTCAAGGAAAAAACCGGTTTTCTGTCCCTCAAAAAGATTAACCTCATACGTTATTCCGGCATCGTGGATAGTCTGTACTGTTTCTGATTTTTCTCCACGGACAATCTCTTTGTAAAGCTTCAGGCCCTCAAGTTCTCTTAAGGGGGATTCATTGCGAACGATGATAACCGTCGGATTCAATAATTCCTGCAAGACATCGCAGATCATCGGAATATGAATATCCATGCCGGCAGAAAAAGCCTGTAAGACGATTGCCTGATTGAAGCGGTCAACAATCAATCCAGGGAGTCCATCCGATTCGCCATGAACAAGACGATAGGCGTTGGTTTCATCATGTTTGTAAATTATTTCGCGAAGCTTGAGGGCTTCAAGAAATTTCTTTTTGAAAAACTCCTTATCCGGCTGCTCATCTTTGCGGCTTATAAGCCTCACAGAGATCAGAGAGTGGGGATTGTAAAAACCTGTTCCCAGAAACTTTTTGTCGTTGGTAAAGAGCTTTACGGTTTCACCGGAGGCGATATCTCGCGGAACGTTTGCAAGTTCGTTGCTGAACACCCATAAATGGCCTTTCTGGATTCTGTGATGTTCTTTTGGCTTAAGATAGAGGGATTGCATAACTTGAAAAATGGCTTGTAGTTTTGATGGTGTTATATTTTACTTTAACATCAGTTTGAATGTAAAATGCAACTGTTTCGTTCATGATTAAAGGCATGTCCAGTCTAAAGCTTCGAACCTGCCGGATTAAGAACCTGATGCAATGTGCAGCAAAAGCGATGATTCTCAAAGGAAAATATATGCATGTGGTACGGAAACGAGACTGAAAAATATTAAGGATTGAAAAGATGAAGCGAAAGGGAGTAGTGTTGTTGGTAATGTTCATGCTGATTTTGACCGGAGGGTGTGCTGATTTCAGAACTGTAGGACACCAGGAGTTAACAGGTGAACAGGTTGCTCTGACTGCTGAACAAGCTGCATTGTTTCGTGAAGTTGCCAAAGCATCTCCGATTATCCAGTCGCTCGATGGCTACGCAGATGTCTGGATAAAAACCCCGAAACGTCAGAATCGTGTTTTCTGTAACATTCGTGTCAACAGGGGACGTGAAGCCCGTCTTATTGTCAGCGCCGGATTGCTCGGATGGCCGGTTGCGGATATGTTTTTCAGCACCGATTCACTCTATGTGCATGATATGCTTAATAACCGGCTTTTTCTCGGTAGTAATAACGATCTGAATCTTGAAAAAATTATTGGAGTGAATTCCGGATTTCCTCTTCTTTCGGAAACTCTTTTAGGACTGATAAATATTACCGAGCCGTTAAGCACAATAAGATCTGTAAAACAAGGCTCAGAAACCTTAATATTTACTATTGCCACTCGTGAGGGCAGTAAAGATGTAGTTATCAATCCATCAAACAGTACCTTGAGTGCTCTTCTTATAAAGAACAGTCAGGGAAAACCAACAACTGAAATTCATTTCAACAAATACGAGGCAATTCTTCTTAATGGACAAAGAACACTTGTTCCCAAAGAGATTGAGATGGTTCTCTATAACAGTGGTGCGAATGGTATTGGTGAACATCAGCTGGTAATAGCCTACGATGAACGGGTGTTTAACAAGAGTGGGAGTTCCCTCAGATTTTCGATGCCGAAAAATGTCAAGGTGGTTAATCTTGATGATGCGGAAATTCTGCCATGGATGTGAGCGCGTCAATTATTACCATAAACAAAACAGGGCACTGTGGTGCCCTGTTTTGTTTAGCATATAAAGGAAATGGTTCCGCCTAACTATGCTGCGCCGAAATTCTTGGCGGCAAACTCCCAGTTAAGCAGGTTATCAATTACAGATGCGACATAATCAGGCCGACGATTCTGAAAGTCAAGATAGTAAGCGTGTTCCCACACGTCAATCGTCAGTATTGGTTTCTGGCCGCTTGTTGCAGGGGTTTGAGCGTTACCGGTTTTAACTACCTTCAGTGTTCCGTTGTCGAGTACAAGCCATGCCCATCCACTGCCGAATTGAGTTGTCGCAGCACTCTTGAGCTCTTCTTTGAACTTGTCGAAACTTCCGAAATCCTGAATAATTTTTGCTGCAAGTTCCCCTGACGGCTCCCCTCCACCATTGGGAGTAAGGCAATTCCAGTAAAAAGAGTGATTCCAAGCCTGTGCGCCATTATTGAAAACGCCCACTTTCTCGGGGTCTGTGGCGGTCTTGGTAATAACCTCTTCTATGCTCAGGTCATCAAGAGAAGTCCCGGCTACCAAGTTGTTGTAGTTGGTTATATAGGCGACATGGTGCTTTCCATAGTGAAAGCCGATTGTTTTTGCGGAAATAAAAGGTTCCAGTGCGTTTTCTGCATATCCAAGAGGAGGTTGCTGATAAGACATAACGTATTGTTATTTAGGGTTTAAAAGTGCCTGTACCTACGATTCAGATTTCTTAAACTTGCAATTTGGCGATTAAGTTCACAATTTCTGTATTAAGTTATCAAAATTACTAGAATTCATTTTCACTACTCTACGTTGATCAAAAACATTAAAGGAGTCTACGGGCAAATGATATTGCGCGATATTTTCCGGGCATCTTTTTATTGTCTTGTGGCCGGTTTTATACTTTTAGGGTGCGCAGAAAAAAAATCTTTCACCCTTGACAAGGACGATATACGTTTTGCGGGATTCTATAGCGATTATCTTCTTCTCTCAGGAGTCCCTGGTGAAAAGGATACTGTTGTGCTTAATGCTCCCAACTCTGCTGATATTAACGCCCTGCTTGTGCGTCACGCTCTTACCCGTGAGAGTCTCAACCGTAAGACAGAAGCCTACAAACAGAATCCTGAGCTCTGGAGGGAGGTTCTTTTACAGATCAGGGAAAATATTCGCAAAAAATCAGGTACCGGGCAATGAGGGGCTATCCTTTTCTTGTAGGAGTGACAGGCGGGATAGGCAGTGGCAAATCAACGGTCTGCCGTTTTCTTTCTGAAATGGGTTGCGCTCTTTTTGAGGCAGACATGGTGGCCAAGCAACTGCAGCTTCATGATGCTGAAGTGATCGATGGAATCAAAAAGCTTTTCGGGTCTGAAGTGTATTCAGTCGATATTGCAGGGCAGATCGTTCTTGACCGAAAAAAAATAGCAGCTACAGTTTTTTCATCCCCTGAAAAACTTGAAGCACTGAACACTCTTATTCACCCTAGAGTATTCAGCGAGTTTCAAAAAGTAGTGCATGATGCTGAAAACCAGGGTGTAAAGATTCTGGTAAAGGAAGCAGCTATTCTCTTTGAGTCTGGCAGCAACAAACAGCTTGATGTCGTTGTGGTCGTAGTGGCGGATGAGCAGCAGAGGATAAAAAGGGCTGTCCGGAAAGGTATCGGCAGCCCTGAAGAAATCATTCAGCGGATTGCCCTGCAGTGGCCTCAGGAAAAGCTGATAGAAAAGGCAGATTATGTGGTTGTAAACAACGGTTCTCAGGAAGAGTTAAAAAAAGAGACAGAAACACTCTATACCAGGCTGCTCTCTGCAGCCTCAACTGCCTGCAATCACCTCTGAAAGTGCTGGCAGCGACACTCCATAGCGGTATGATGTGTTGCTGTGCGTACCCATAAACTCTTCATAACAGTGAGCTATTGAGAAATGTGTCGCTTTGGCTGAAAAAATCCTGTGGCCAAACTGAAGATTATATTCATCAAGGGTTCCGCAGTCAAGAAACAGAAAATCAAGTGAACGCAGCGCTTTACGGTACTTTTCCTGCTCAATCATCACTATCGGATCAAAGCTCAGCCACTCCTGCCAGACTTCATCAACCGTTTCGCAGGTATGAGGATCAAAGGGCAGACGTATCTTTTCCAATGTGCAAGTTTCCCTGGAAGGGGAGTATGCGGCAGCCATTCCGATAAGGTCAAGCAGTGCGAACTCTTTTTGTGGTTTGATCAGTGCACGTTCATAAGAGGTAAAGAAATCCACAACACTCCCTTTGTATTGTTCAAGGACTCTTGCCGCAGCCGGAAAGTTTGGCTTGTAGCAAAGCTCAAAAGCCATGTCACCGCTATGGCAGGCAACTGCAGCAAACGTATCCGGATGTTTCATGGCCAAACGGAGTGCGCCAAATCCCCCTGACGATTTTCCCGCTATAGCCCGATGTTTTTTATCGGCAAGAGTGAGGAGTATCCTGTCAATGAACGGGATTAATTCATCTATAAGATAGGTTTCATAGTTGCCGGTAGCCGGCGAATCCACATACTGTGAACCTCCATAGCGGGTCATGCAGTCGGGAAAAACAATTATTGCTTCCTGCATTTTGCCACCAGCTATGAGAGATTGAGCCATTTCCGGCACACTTTGCCGGCCAAAGCTGTAATTCAAAAAGCTTTGGCCCGTAGAGGCAAACCCTGCAAGCAGGTAGATAACCGGAAACCGCTTTTTATCATCGTATGAGGGAGGCAGATAGACAGGTACCCGGCGCTCGGCCGGGTCGTCAAGAGGATTTCCCACAAGGGTCATGCCCGGTACAACAACCTCAATAATACGCGGATATTTTTTCAGGATGTGTTTCCTCACATTTTCAGAGCGTTATTTTTGCGGTTGACATGGGCTGATATAAGGATACTGAGCTCATAGAGCAGTATCATCGGAAGGCCGATGACAAGTTGGGTGACAATGTCTGTTGACGGAGTCACAATTGCCGCCACAACCAAAAGAAAAACAATGGCATGTTTACGGTAAAACCTCATGAAGGCCGGTGTCAGGAGCCCTATTTTTGAAAGAATATAGGCAACAAAGGGAAGTTCAAACACAAGCCCTGCTGTAAGGAGTGAGCCTGTAAAAAAGCTGACATAATCCTGTACGGAGATGTTGTTTTTAATCTGTGGCGTTCCGAAGCTGGCAAAAAATTGCAGCGTAACCGGCAGAAAAACAAAATAGCCAAATCCTATACCCGTAAAAAATGAGAGCGATATAAAAAGAATTGAAAACCGTCCCGCCTTGCGTTCATTTTCATGAAGTCCAGGGGCAACAAACTGCCAAATCTGCCATGCAAGAAAAGGAAATAAGATAATGAAGGCAGAAAATACAACGACCTGCAGGTATAAGGAAAGCTGTCCGTAAGGAACAAGATTCTGCAATACCAGGGTTTTACTGCTCCGTGTCAGTGGCGCAATAAGTATGTCATTGACAAGAAAATCAGAATAGTTGGCACAGATTCCTGTAACAACCACCAGAGCTATGGCAGACTTGATAAGCCTTGAGCGTATCTCCTCAAGATGCCCCATAAAGTTCATCCCGTTTCCGGATTCGGATGCATTTACTTCATTATCTGAAGAATGGTCAGGATCTGTTAAGACAGGCTCGTAAGGGGTAATGTATTCTTCAGCTTTCTGATGCTTCTGGATTACACTCTCATCAGCGCTTCTTTTGGGGCTGCCTTCGGGAAGCTCCGGTGATGGTATTGATTCGTTTTCCTCGCTCATTACTCCGTTGTAAACTGAAAATAGTAGATGGTTATCGGTATGTGATTATTACTGCGCTCCATTGCTGAACGATAATAACCACAAAACATAGTAACAAAGATGCTTGAAGCCAAAAAATGTTTTAAAGGGCTCAAAACCGCTTCATTATTTTCGAAGTGCTAGAGTGGTATTCAAGGATGCACAAAGGAAGCTGCGGAGTGAAAAATAGCCACTTTTGGTATAGTTGTCATATATGCAAACCAAACTATATTGCGAGAGTGAACGCAAGGGATTGTTCTGTAAATAGCGGATAAATCACTATAAAAGTCTAAATTTATCCAGGCATGCACCTATGTAGAAGAGTAAAGCGGGCAAACCCTTTTTTTAAAACTTTTTTCCAATTGCGTTGCTTCTTCAAGATAAACCGCAATATTTACATAAACCTGTCCGAAAACGTTCTCTTTATCATCCCCATTTAAATTATCAGGCTAACAGATGACCGGAAAAAAACTAAAACCCTCTCCCAAAAGCTCCCAAATTGCCAAAACCCTGGCTAATGTACCTGAGCCGGCAGTTACCTCCAAAAAAGAGAATTCCTGTTCTTTTCCTATTGTTGGCATTGGTTCGTCAGCTGGAGGTCTTGAGGCGCTTGAAATATTTTTGAAAAACATTCCGCCAACGTCTGGTATGGCATTTGTCATTGTTCAGCATCTTGATCCTACGCATAAAGGGATTATGGTGGAGCTTCTTCAGCGCGTTACTGATCTTCATGTTGTGCAGGTCACTGATTGCCTCAGGATTGAGCCTGATCATGTTTATCTTATTCCTCCCAATAAGGATATGTCGGTATTGCATGGGGTGTTGCATCTTTTAGATATGGTTCAGCCTCGAGGTCTGAGGCTTCCCATAGATTTTTTCTTTCGGTCAATGGCTGATGATATGCAGCAGAGGAGCATTGGTGTGATTCTCTCTGGTATGGGTTCTGATGGCACACTGGGACTGCGTGATATCAAGGAAAAAGGTGGTGGCGTTTTTATACAGGAGCCTGCTTCAGCCAAATTTGATGGCATGCCGCGTAGTGCTATCGAAGCTGGTCTGGCTGATATCATTGCTCCAGTAGAGAAGCTTCCCTCATCGATCATTGCCTACCTTCATCAACTTCGTTATCTCCCTCACTTTCCGAATCCAGATATTTCTTTCGAAAGCAAGGTGCAGAGCGCTATGGAAAAGGTTGTGATTCTCTTGCGCAACCAAACTGGTCACGATTTTTCGCTTTATAAAAAAAACACTGTTTATCGCCGAATCGAGAGGCGCATGGGCATACATCAGATTGACAAGATTATTGACTACGTTCATTTTTTGCAGGGGAACCCTCACGAGACGGAACTCCTTTTTAAGGAACTGCTTATCGGAGTAACCAGTTTTTTTCGGGATCCTGCTGTATGGGAAACCCTGAAAACCAAGATCATACCATCTCTTCTTTCTTCAAGACCGTCAGGTGGTACTATTCGTGCATGGGTAACAGGCTGTTCGACTGGCGAGGAAGCCTATTCCCTTGCTATGATTTTAAAGGAGGCGATTGAATCGATGAAGCTTTCAGGAAACTTCAGGATCCTGATTTTTGCTTCTGATATCGATAAGGACGCTATCGAAAAGGCCCGTCTTGGGACTTATCCACTAAATATATCAGCGGATGTATCTCAATGGCGTCTGCAGCGGTTTTTTGAACAAGATGACCGTGGCTATAAGGTATCAAGAGAGTTACGGGAGACAGTGGTTTTTGCGCCACATAACGTTCTCATGGATCCCCCTTTTACCAAGCTGGATATTCTTGTATGCCGAAATCTGCTTATATACATGGAGCAAGAGTTGCAGAAAAAGCTCTTGCCGCTTTTCCATTACAGTCTTAATCCTGGAGGTATTCTTGTTCTTGGGAGTGCTGAAACGATTGGCTCTAATAACAATCTTTTTGAATCCATTGACGGTAAATCAAGGATTTTCAGACAACTATCAAAGGGGGTACGCTCTAAACCTCTTGACTTTCCAGCTGCTTTCAATCATACTACTCCCGTTATTCCTGCTGATAAGGATTTCAAACAACCCCATAATACTACTTTAGAAATTAACCTGCAGGTGATGACCGACCACGTTTTGCTTAATCATTATGCGCCGGCTGCTGTACTGACGAATGAGAATGGTGATATTATATACATTAATGGCCGTACGGGTAAATACCTTGAACCGGCAGCGGGCAAAGCAAACTGGAATATTTTCGCCATGGCCCGTGAAGGGTTACGATTTGAACTCACATCTCTTTTTGGGAATGCGATAAAAAATAAATCAGCTGTTTCCAAAAATGGATTGATTATCAGCTCCAATGGAAACAAAGATTTTGTGAACCTGAGGATTGAGCAGCTTGAGAAACCAGACCAATTGTGTGGACTTGTCCTGATTGTTTTTGAAGACGTGAAACACACTCTGGTGGTTGATCCAGTAGGGAGTCGTTTTCCTGTTAATATGAGTCAAAGCAATATTTTATCACTTCAGTTGGAGCTCAAGGCGGCAAGAGATGAGATCGTGACCATTCGTGAACAGATGCAGTCGTCGCAGGAGGAGCTAAAATCAACAAATGAAGAGATGCAATCGGCCAATGAGGAGATGCAGAGTACCAATGAGGAACTAACCACTTCAAAAGAGGAGATGCAGTCTCTTAACGAGGAGTTGCAGACAGTAAATCAGGAGCTGCAGTTCAAGGTAAGTGACCTTTCGCAGGTTAACAATGATATGAAAAACCTGCTGAACAGCACTGAAATTGCTACACTCTTTCTTGATAATGAACTCAACATTCGCCGCTTTACAACCCGCACATCTACTATCATCAAGCTTATTGGAAGTGATGTTGGACGTCCTATAACCGATATCGTTACAGATTTGAATTATTCAAACCTTGCAGATGATGCCCGGGAGGTGCTTCATACTCTTGTTTACAGTGAAAAACAGATTTCAGCAACTGATGGTCGCTGGTTTACGGTGCGAATCATGCCGTATCGTACCCAGGAAAACAGAATAGATGGAGTTGTTATTACGTTTTTTGATATCACCGAGGCTAAAAAAAATGAACAGAGTATGCAGGATTATGATGAAAGTTTTCGCTTTTTGTTTGAAGCTATATCCGGTGGAGTTATGATCCAGAATTCTGAAGGGCGAATCATTATGGCAAATCGAGAAGCGCAACGTATTCTCGGGTTTCCAATTTCTGAAATGCAAGGCAAGACGATGTCTGAGCTCAGATGGAAAATCGTACGTGAAGATGGATCAGTTCTTCCTCCTGAAGAGCACCCTGCTTTTGTTGCCTTGCGCACTGGGCACGATGTCAGTGATTCCATTGTTGGAATGATTCAAGCTCCTAATCAGAGTTGTCTCTGGATAAAGGCTAATGTTCTGCCAAGATTGGATGTTACGCTGCTCAAACCTGTTCAGGTTTATACTTTTTTTCTTGAAATTCGTCAACCAAAGCCTGAAATGCCAAAGGCCTGAAAAGAGAAAAATCCTGCATGAAAAAGAAGAAAGCGCTTGCAGAGGGACTTTCTGAACTAAGGCGGAAGGCAGAAGAACGCTGGCCTGAAATTCAGAAAACATCTCCGGTTACCTCACCAGAGGAAATGCATCGGGTTATCAATGAACTTTCGATTCATCAGATCGAACTGGAAATGCAGCAGGAAGAATTGCTGCAATCAAGAGAAGAGTTGGAGGCGAGTCTTGAGAGATATACGGAGCTTTATGAGTTTGCTCCACTGGGTTACCTGACTCTTGCGAGGGACAGTTCGATACTTGAGGTAAATCTGACTGCAACAAAGATGCTCCGTGTTGATCGCTCCATCTTAAAAGGTGATCGATTAGGGCGTTTTATTAATCCTGATGACCTTGCGATATTCAATGCATTCATAGAAAAGGTGTTTAATCACAGGGAACAAAAATACGCTGAGGTGAGGCTGCTGAATGAAGATGTTCACCTGACTTCGAAAGCTTCTTTTGTTCCTCATACGTTGGTTCGTATAGATGCTGTCGTAAGCGATGACGCTCAGGAATGCAGAGCTATTCTCACCGACATCACAAAACAAAAGCAGATAGAAGAGCAAAATGTGGCACTGCAGATAAATTTGATGCAGGCTCAGAAAATGGAATCTATCGGCCGGCTGGCGGGGGGGGTTGCTCATGATTTTAATAATATGCTGCAGGTGATGCTTGGCAACCTTGATCTTTTGATTGATTCGGAAGATTTGACAAGCCGCGACCGGGAAATTTTTTCCGATCTTCGATTGTCTGTTCTCAAATCTGCAGGGCTTACAAGCCAACTACTTGCTTTTGCCCGAAAGCAACCAATCGATCTACAGGTAGTTGATTTCAATGCAGCAGTTTCCAAAACGCTTAATATGCTCAAGCAACTGCTTGGAGCTAATCTTGAATTGATTTTTTCACTATCGAAGGATCTTTGGGCTGTGAAAATGGATTCAACACAAATCGACCAGATTATAACCAATCTTGCTATAAATTCGAAAGAGTCCATTCAAGGAATTGGAGCGCTTACAATTGAAACTCGTAATGTCAGCGTTGGTAATGCATTTTGCAAGCAACATCCTGATATTGTTCCTGGCGATTATGTATTGCTTGTTTTCCGAGATAATGGTAATGGCATGGACAAAGTAACTCTTGGTTCTGTTTTTGAGCCCTTCTTTTCGACCAAATCAAACACATCCAGTACCGGCCTGGGACTTGCTACCGTGTATGGCATTGTCAGACAGAACAATGGAGCTATTATTGTATCCAGTGAAATTGGAAAGGGGACAACATTTGAAATTTATCTGCCCAGATATTCTGGGAAACTGTTTTCTCCTCCGTCAGCAAAAACAGGTGAAAAGATGTCCAATGGCAATGAAATTATTTTGTTTGTTGAGGATGACAAGTTAGTCAGGGATATTACATTGGAATTTTTGAAAAGTTTTGGATATACGGTTCTGGTTGCCGAATCGCCAACTGAGGCATGCTTGCTTTCACTCAATTATTCAGGTGATATTCATCTGCTCATTACCGACGTTATCATGCCTGATATGAATGGTCGTGATCTTGCCCTGCTTTTGAAAAAGAGTCGTCCCGGGCTTAAAATTCTGCTTATTTCAGGATACGCGGATGACTTTTTAAAGCCCAAGGATAATCAGGATGTGCCGATGCCGTTTCTCGGGAAACCGTTTAACCGTAAAGAACTTGCATCAAAAGTACGTGAGCTCCTTGATAATCATTGAACCGCATATATCCAACCCTGTGCTTCTATTTCTATAACTGTAACGAAGATTGAGATGAATGAAATACTACAGACTATTCTTAGCCGACGCAGTGTAAGGGCTTATCAGCCAAGACAGATTGACGAAAAAGATGTGCAGGAGATTCTTCTTGCAGGGCAGTATGCTCCATCCGCCATGGGGGATCAGCCATGGCATTTTACAGTTGTGCAGAATGCCGTTCTGATAGAAAATCTTCAGATTCTATGCAAAGCAAGTTTCAAGAATTCTGATAATGCCACGTTGCGTGAATTGTCAAGTCGTGAAGATGTTCATGTCTTTTATCATGCTCCTACGCTCGTAATTGTATCAGGAGACAACAAGGCCGTTGCGCCTTTGTGGGACTGTGTGCTTACCATGGAAAACATGTTACTTGCAGCCTCGTCACTCGGGGTAAGCTCATGCTGGGTTCACTCTCCAATGATGGTGTATGGAACCCCTGAAGGTCCAGCATCACTGAGCAGTATAGGGCTCAATTTCCCTGAAGGCCATGTTCCCTATGCTGCAGCGGTTTTCGGGTACAGTGCACTGCCTTTGCCCGAAGCTGCTCCACGAAAACCAGATACGGTAACATTTTTGAAGTGAAGGTCAAGAGGGAGGGTGCTGAGTTGAAAATGATTGAGCCTGTCCTGAACATCGGACAGGCATCATATCCAGGTGTTTTCTTCAGGATGCAGGTTCCAGAGGAAGTGCCAGGTTATCAGGAATCATCTCTTCGATATTGTTGGCCGGAATAAAAAAGCGATTCATAGGGGTATTTTCAGTTTTGTTGTGCAATATACCCCGAGCTGTGCTGGCTGTCAGTGTCGCAAGATGACCAGCAAAGTTTTTCGGCAATACAAAAAAACCGTTCTCCTGACTTGAAAAAAGCTCCCATGATTCGGGATCTATGGCAAAAACACATCCTGTTTCAATAATGATAAAGGGTGTTTCCTCTTGCAGAAAGACGTTTTTGAACATTACTTTCAACAGATGCTGTTTACTGTCAATACCAAAATTAAGGCCCGCATTTATGGTAATAGGCTTGTCTTCAACAAGTACTTCAGGGAGAATCGCAATTTGTTCAGTCGTAATTTGTGCAAGGGCAAAGTTTACCCTGCGGTCGTTGCTTTCTGGCATGGTATGAGAAATAATAAGGGTTGCTGAATACTGAAACCGAACACTGAAAGGCGTTTTAAAGCTTAAAAATATGGAATTTATCCATTTTCATCTGTTTTCTTTTCTTTTTTTGATAGCTCCTGTAGTTACTACCAGTTTCTGACGACCATCTAAAGCCTCCACGCTATGCCTGGGTTATCCCTTCCCTGTCCTTTTGAATGTGATGTTTCTCTGGCTTCAAAGTCATATTACGGGATAGGCGGCAGAGCTCGTTTCCTTGTTCATCCCGGAACTCCTGCAGAACTTGCCGATCTTCTCCTGTGGAACAGGGAGTATCAACTGCCTCTTGCCATCATGGGAAAAGGAAGTAATATCCTCTTTTCCGATTCCTTATACCCAGGTATTGTCATCTCTTTAGACCGTATGCAACGGATGTTCTGGATATCCGATGATGAACTTTTTTGCGAGTCTGGTGCAGACAATACCCTTATTGCTGAAGAGCTTCTTACATGCGGGAGGAAAGGAGGTGAATGGCTTTACCGCCTGCCCGGTCAGATAGGATCGACGGTCAGAATGAATGCCCGCTGCTTCGGAGGTGAAATCTCTGCCGTTACAACCGGAGTTCAGACTATGACGATCGATGGACGATTGCATTGGCAGACCCCTGATGAGGTTTTTCATGGTTACAAGCATACTTCGCTGATGGATAATCCGGAAATTGTCATTGCTGTCCTTCTTCGTTTTCCCGAGACAAGCACGAAAGATGAGATCAAATGCAAGATGGACGGATATTTGGACGAACGCACAAAAAAGCATCATTTCGATTTTCCGAGCTGCGGTTCGACCTTTAAGAACAACTATGCTGCAGGTCGTTCAAGCGGTACTATTTTTGAAGAACTTGGTTTTAAAGGCCGCAGTGAAGGGGGAGCAATGGTCAGCGGGCACCATGCCAACTTTATTTTCAACAAAGGAGGGGCTACCGCAACAGAGGTGCTTGGACTTGCCGCACAGATGAAAATTGCTGCGCAGAATGAAGCGGGCGTTCAACTTGATCTTGAAGTACAGTGTATCGGCTTGTTTGACCAAAAACTTCTTGCTTCATGCGGGGTAAAGAGTGTTTCGGATGATCAAGACCCTTCAAAAGGCTGGGCCGGTCTTCTATGGTCACCACAGGAGTTTAGCCAGAAGATGGAAATTCCGGAGCTGTTTTTTCCGCAGGTGCTTATTGAGGGCTCTTTTGTTGGTTACAGGTGTGCCGACAGGGAAATTCCTCCCGGAGTTTTTGTGGCAGTTGAACAACTGCGTTCGATACATGATGCCATAGCTGCACCTCAAGCCCCTTTTTTTCGGTGGACCACCCGTTGCAGCAATTCCGCTCTTTTTTCATTGATACCGCCTTCTGGTACTCCTCCAGGTATGTTTACTGAGGGACTCTGGCAGTATGGCGTTTCAGAACTGTTTATTGCTCATCCCGATTCCTCTGCTGGTTATCTGGAATTTGAAATGACTCCTGAAGGGAACTGGGTCGCACTGCGATTCGATGCTCCAAGAAAAAGATCGAACGGGTATGCAATCCTTTCAGAAGAGCGATGGATGGAGGATATCAACATGGTGAAGAGTGAGGGATATTTCGGGATGGAATTTTCCTATAAGCTGCTGGAGCCATTCATAAACGGGAAGACTATTGCAATGCAGTGCTGCGTATCTTCAGGCAGGGGAGAGTACGGGTTGTTTCCCTGGTGGGATGAATCAACAGGCCCGGCCGATTTTCATCAGCCGGATCATTTTTATCCAATCACTCTCTTATAAGTCACTTGCAGGCATGAGAGATACTTCCGCCGCTGTAAAGACAGGCCCTTCCTTGCACACATAGACCGACCCGACATTGCATCGTCCGCATTTTCCAAGTCCGCATTTCATTCGGTTTTCAAGCGTTGTATAAACGTTTGACTCATCGAAACCAAGCTTTTTGAGCGAGATCAGAGTGAACTTGATCATGATGGGTGGCCCGCAAATCACCGCAATGCAGTTATCCGGAGATGGTGCAGCTTCCTCAAGCACTGTTGGCACAAAGCCAACCCTGTTTTTCCAGTCGGGTGATTCCCCCCCTGGATCAACGGTCAATACAAGATCGACATCGCTCCGTTCCTGCCACTCCTCAAGTTCATGCTTGTATACCAGATCAGCCACACTACGGGCTCCGTATACAATGGTGACTTTGCCGAATTTTTCACGCTGATCGAGGCACGACCAAATAACGCTCCGCGTTGGCGGCAGGGCAATTCCTCCTGAAACGAAAAGAAGGTTTTTGCCATGGAACTCCTCAATGGGAAAGCGGTTTCCATAGGGGCCCCTGAAGGTGATGAGGTCGCCGATATCAGCATTCGCCAATGCCGAGGTCACCCTGCCGGATTGACGAAAGGTGCATTCGATATAATCCTTGCGGGTTTCAGGGCTTGCGACACAGAAGGTGCTCTCTCCCTCACCGTAAACGCCGTAGAGGCCAAACATACCGGTGCGGTATGTTTCCTTGAAAATCTCATGGTCAGCAGGGTGCTGAAATTCGAGTTTCATGGTTCTCACGCCTGGCGCCTCGTCGTGGCGGCCAACTATTTTCATGATGGCCGGCTTGTAGATGTTCTGTTGTGTGTTGTGGTTGTGTTCTGTCACAGCGATAATTTTGATATCTCTTGTAAAGTCTCGGTAATTCCCATGTCAACCGGGCACTGGCGTGAGCAACGCCCGCATCCACTGCAGCTGTTCACGCTGAACTTGCCTGGAAAGTAATTGAATTTGTGCATGATTCGCTGGCGCCATCGTGCAGATTGTGTCGACCGGGGGTTGTGACCTGAAGTGTGCATGGTAAAGAGGGCAAAAGAGCAACTGTCCCAGTTTTTTCTTCTGATACCAGTGTATGTATCACCTTCATCCTGGATGTCAAAGCAGTGACAGGTCGGACAAAGATAGGTACATGAAGCACAGCCGATGCAGCGCATCGATATCTCTTTCCAGAATCTGCTCTCAAAATTTTCAGGGTTCTGCAGCCATGTGACACAGGCATCGAGGTCAAACTTCTTCTCAACGACTGCCAAAGGAGCTGCAGGGTCTGAGCTCTCCTGCAGGATATCAGCTATGGTTTTGAAGGCTTCCCGTCCGCGGTCAGTCAGTTCCTCAACCTGCCAACCTTTGTTGCCGGCAAGCGGCCGAAGCAGGATATCGGAGCCTTTCGTGCTGTCGGGTGCCATTTTTAGGGATGTGCACATGCAGAAATCATCTGCTTTTGTGCATGCAATGGTCACAATAACTGTTTCATTGCGTCGCTGAAACCAGTATTCATCCTTATAGTCCCACCCAAAAAGGGGGTCGTCAATCGCCATTCCTGAAGCATCGCAAGGTCGGGCACCAAAGATAATTCTCGGCCCGGAGGGCGGCAGGCACTCATCGGTGTCGATGGACTCTTTTTTTATTGTATAACGCAACATCGGCTCACTCTGAGGGAAGAAAAGATCTTTGATCGATCGGTCTGGCAGAACAAGGCTGAAATCTAATTCGGCAGCATGTTCAATAGCGGCGTAAGTCGATATATTAGATCTTTGTACAGGACCAATAACGGTTAATCCGGCTGATTTCCATCGTTCGACACAATTGTCAAGTTTATCGCTGAAGAGGATTTTTGTCATACAAATTTGTTACTTAGAGAATGAATGTCTCGGAATCGTCTTTTTTAAAACTGGCAAGCACTGGTTCCTGGGTTTTGCTCGTGCCGGCAAAGTGATCGAATGCCCCCAGTACCTCCTCCGCCATACGGTGGTTAATAAGACGAAGTGGAATATTGACAGGACATGCCCGATCACAGTTGCCGCATTCGACACATCGTCCAGAAAGGTGAAATGCCCGAACGATATTCCATTCAAAATTGCCGAGTGTATGTGACGAGGTATTGACCCATTGCGGCTGATTGCTGTCGACAATGCACCGACGGCAGTAGCACATGGGGCATGCCTGGCGGCAGGCGTAGCATTTTATGCACTTGGCAAACTCCTTCTGCCAGAATGAAAAGCGCTCCTGAGGACTCATTTTTTCAATCTTCTCAAACAGCTCTTCTTCTGCTGCTTCAGGAGCACCCTCCTTGATTGAATCAATGATATCGGAAAACTCTTCGACATTTATTCCTTTCAATGCCGTGACTTCATTTCCAGCGACATCAAAACCAAAAATAACAATCTGTTCGGCATCAAGCTGCGATTCCGCTGCAAGGATATTGATGGCGCGTATTCCTTCAGGGCGGAGAAAGACAGCAACGCGCTTTTCATCGCTCAGGAGGCCTTCACTGACAAGATATCCTGAGAGGTTGGTTATGCAGGCATCATCAAGCACAAGCCGCTCAACCTCATCCGCCGAGCTGATAAAAATCGGTCGACGACGTTTCGCGTTAGAGCCTTTGCCATAGCCGATAACCATTTTGACGGCACCGCCTGAAAGAAGTTCCTTTGCTCTCGTTCTGTATTGTTCCTCGATACTCATTACGTATTTTTTATAGTGACGCTGGTGCCTGGGTTTGCTCGATCAAATGAGTGTACTGCTCAAAAGGACCGAGTTTGCGGATATCTTCAGTGACGCTGTTTATAAATTCAGCAAACTTTACTCCTTCAGCAGCACTGATCCATGAATACTTGATCCGTTCAGGCGGAATGCCTATAAAGTCAAGCAATGCGCGAAAAACCATCCATCTCCGTCGTGCATGATAGTTTCCATGGGTAAAATGGCAGTCGCCAGGGTGGCATCCGCTTATAAGAACCCCGTCAGCGCCTTTCTGCAAAGCTTTAAGGATAAACATCGGGCTGATTCTCCCTGTACATGGAAGGCGGATAATACGCACATTAGGTGCGTACTTCAACCTGCTTGTTCCTGCAAGGTCGGCGCCTGCATAGGTACAGTAAGTGCAGACAAACGCTATGATTTCAGGTTCAAAAGTTTCACTCATCAGCAATAACTCCGGTAGCAAAGTTCTGTTGTTCAGCAGAGAGAAGAGCTCTTTTTCAGAGACCCATCACTTCTGCAAAAATCTGTCTTTCAGTAAAGCCTGCCAGATCGAGACTGTTCGAGCGGCAGAAGGTCACACAGGTGCCGCAGCCCTGGCATAAGCCGGGATTAACGGATGCAACCCGTTTGATGATCCTTCCGGAACGGTCAAGAATATCTTTCTGCTCGATAGCATTATAAGGGCACGCAAGAACGCAACCCCAGCATCCGGCACAGGTGGCTTCGTTATTTGTGGCAACAACCGGTTCTCTCTCAAGCATATCCTTGCTGAAAAGAGCAAGTACCTTGCTTGCCGTTGCCGATGCCTGGGCAACTGAATCGGGAATATCTTTCGGCGACTGGCAGGCTCCTGCGAGGAACACTCCAGCGGTGGATGATTCAACTGGGCGCAGTTTAAGGTGGGCCTCATTGTAGAAACCGTATTCATCATAACCGATGCCGATTGTTTTGGCAAACTCTTTTGCATCCGGCTGTGCAATAATTGCGGTAGCAAGTATCACCATATCAGCAGCTATTTCAACAGGTCTTCCAAGAAGGGTGTCAACGCCCCTGACCATCAGTTTCCCGTTTTCCTCCCATACCTTGCTGACCCTTCCACGTAAATAAGCTGCTTCGTCTTCTTCAATAGCCCTTCGGCTGAACTCGTCGTATCCTTTGCCTGCAGCACGGATATCCATATAGAAAATATGGGTTTTTCCACCATGGACCTTATGGGCATACAGCATGGCGTGTTTTGCGGTGTACATGCAGCAGATCTTGGAGCAATAGCGCACCCCTTTTGAAGGGTCTCGAGATCCTGCACACTGGATAAACACTACCGTTTGCGGTTCAACTCCATCCGAAGGTCTCAGGATTTTGCCAGCTGTAGGGCCACTTGCTGAGGCGAGACGTTCGAATTGGAGGCCGTTAATGACATCGGGATATTTTCCGTAGCCATACTCTCCGTACATGGTGTTATTTTGAACCTGAAATCCTGTCGCAACCACAATGGCCCCAACTTCAATATCCTCGAAGGTGTCCTGCATATCAAAGTCGATAGCATCGCACTGGCAGGTTTTCGAACAGATTTTGCATTTTCCGTTTTTGAAATAGATGCAATTTGCCTTGTCAATAACCGGGATATTAGGAACAGACTGGGCAAAAGGGGTATAAATGGCTGTACGCTTTCCGAGACCGCAATCGAACTCACTTGAGATTTTTTTTGCTGGACACTTTGTTATACAGTCACCACAGCCGGTACATTTATTGATATCAACATATCGCGATTTCATGCGTACCCTGACCGAGAAGTTTCCGATATAACCATCAACACTCTCAATTTCCGCATAGGTGAGCAGCCTGATTTTCGGGTGCTGAGCCGCTTCGACCATTCGCGGGGTCATGATGCACTGGGAGCAATCGAGCGTTGGGAAAGTTTCAGACAATTGGGCCATATGCCCGCCCAGAGATGGTTCGCGTTCAACCAGCACGACATCCTGGCCTGCATTGGCAATATCGAGTGCTGCCTGGATTCCTGCAATGCCTCCTCCAATGACAAGGGCACGACGGGTTACAGGCACCTCAATTGGCTGAAGTTTATTATTGCGTTTAACTTTTTCAACCATTGATCGGGTGATGTCCATGGCTTTTTCGGTCGCCTGGTCATTATCCGTATGCACCCATGAGCACTGCTCACGAATGTTGGCAATTTCACATAAATAGGGATTCAGGCCGGCTTCCGCACATGCCTTGCGGAAGGTGGCTTCGTGCATTCTTGGAGAGCATGCAGCAACGACAACACCAGTAAGATTATTGTCGCGAATAGCCCTTTTAACACTCTCCTGGCCTGGATCAGAACAAAAATATTTATACTCAACCGAAACCGCAACGCCAGGGTGTTCTCCCATTGCAGCAGCCAGTTTGGTACAGTCAACCTTTGCGCCTATGTTTTCGCCGCAGTGACAAATGAATACCCCTATTTTCGCCATAAATCAATCATTTAGTATGAAATCGCCATAATGACGGCACCTCTGGTAAATGGTGCAAAGAAAGAACAGCACTGGTTTCATTATGTTCAATTGTGCACGAAATTGCATAGACAGCCCTGCCAATAACGATGATCGTTCAGATCATCGAAGACCAAAAGCAATACTCGTAAACGTTTAAAGTTTTGAAACCAGATCGAGAGCAGGAACAAAATGTTTACCAACAGCAACTTCAGATGGATCTGCCCCGCAGGCAATGGCTACCAATTCTGAAATATAGTAAACAGGCATCGGTTTAACATCACCGTACCTTTTTCTCATGCTTTCCTGACGCATGTCAAGATTGGAATGGCACAGGGGGCAGGCTACAACAAATGCATCAGCACCGTTTATTGCAGCATTTTTGGCAATCTTGTGTGTGAGTTCTTCGACAAGCGGTTGCTGGGCCAGTGTGAGACCTGCTCCGCAACACTCTATTTTAAACGCCCAATCGACAGGTGCAGCTCCAAGAGCGCTCATGATTGCCTCCATCTTTAGAGGGTTTTCTGTATCATCAAAACCCATTGCCTCCATAGGTCGAACCAGCAGGCATCCATAATAGCAAGCAAGACTAAGTCCGGTAAGAGGCTTAGTTACTCTTTTCTTAATCTCCTCCGGGTCCATCGCTTCAAGCAACTGGGTAACGCCGATAAATTCTGCGGCACAGGTAGGCTCAATTCCGGTGATTGAACGAACTTCTTCCCGAAGCTCAGCCGAAGCCATAAGGGCCAGTCGGGTGGTTACCTGACGGTTCTGGCATGCTGCGCAAGGGGCAAGGACACAGGTCAGTCCCTGAGCATCAGCAAGTGCCTGGTTTCTTGCTGGAAGCAGCAGGGCAAGCTTGTGATTGGTGGCATGGGCTGAAGTTGCTCCACAGCAGTTCCAGTCTTCGATTTCCTGCAGTTTAATTCCTAGCAGGGAACACATTTTTTTAACTGAAATATCAAACTCTTTAGCTGTGCCGCTGAGTGAACAGCCGGGATAGTAGCCGATGGTCATGCCTGGCTTGATGGAGAGGGGAGCGTTAGGCTTAAACTCTTTTTTTATCGGCTTACGTTTGGTGACAGACGAATGAGATGGCTTTTCGGAAGCTTCAAAAATTCTGGCGATCTGATCCTTTGCCTTTACGCCGCCCTTTCCGGTAAGGCTATGCATTGGATTGATCTTTCCATCCTTGATCATCTTGACGCCTGACGCTGCATCCTGAAGAAAGGTTCTGGTGCGGAGCTTGTAACTATTGACGAGTGAAAGTTCCTCCAGACGTCCGTGTTTACGGATGTTGTTGAGGAAAGAGAGGTGAAAGGCATTGACAAGTTTTTTTGCCTTGTCTTCTGAAATAATGTTTTTCTCAAGTGCCAGGGCTCTAAGCGAGTCCATGGTAGCAGCTATCTCCATGTTCTGGGGACATCTCGAAGTACAGGTCTGGCAGCCCAGACAGTACCAGAGGGCATCACTTTTCAGTGCCTCCTCCATATAGCCGGCCTGTACAAGGCGCATTATCCGGGCTGGAGGATTATCCATGAATGTTCCTGCAGGGCAACCAGCTGTGCATTTACCGCACTGGTAGCAGCAGTTGTAGTCATTGCCGGTAGATTCCTCAAGCTGATGCTTAAGGGCATCCGATACTGTCATCTTGATATTTGACACGTGGTATTGGTTACTTAACGTGGAGCAGGAAGCGAAATGACACAAACAAAGTATGTTACGGAAAAATACATTAATGTCAAATCCGACAGCCTTAATTATTAGTCCTTATGTAAAAGAAGTCTGCCCGATGAACTTATGATATGAAGATGTATGAAGAGAAAACGCCAATAACAGTAAATGCGTTCAATGGCAATGATAAAAAATTTTTAAAAAAGTGTAATCGTCAAAAATGTTGATGTAGTGAAGTAATTTGTGGATCCCTTTATTTCGTCATAATCCCTTCAAAACCGGACAAATCGGACACTCGGTTATTGGGAGAAAATTAGTGGAATTTTTGGATGATTGATTGACGTAATTATGGGAATTGATTAGGCGTAATAATAAAGTATAAAAAAGCGCTTTGTCTTGTTCACTGCAGGGATAAACATACGGTCTTTAGGTGAGGTGAAGTTGGAATATTGGAGTCAATTGCATAAAAGCAGCCGATTTTTCCTTGAGCTTTTATGCAATTCGTGATGTCAATAGTTCATGTGAAGGATAGCGGTAAGGCGATTCCTTGTGTATTGTCTACCTTATGAAGTGGGTATACATCTTGTCAACTTTTGCAGGTCCGGGCAGTGTAGCTTTTGTTGCCTCACGCATTTTGAGCAGCCAGGCCATATTCTGCCCCAGAACATCCATAATCTGCACCCCCTCTCCATCCTGCAGCACTTCCCCGGGAGTTCTTCCGTGAGTGACGTTCCAGTAATTTGAGGTGGCAAGAATCATTTCAGAATAGGTCAGATAATGATTGAGGCTGTCGAATGTGACTGAACCTCCTGTGCGGCGAACAGCAACAACTGCAGCGGCAACTTTCTGGCGAAACAGTCCTCCATTAGCTCCTGCGACATAAAACGCCCTGTCGAGAAAGCATTTCATAGTACCTGCAATGCCGGCATAATAAACCGGCGAACCAAGAATGATTCCGTCAGCCTCTTTTATCTGCTGAATCCACTCATTGACAGGATCGGTACTTATGCTGCATTTTTCATCTTTATTTTTAGCACATGTTCCGCAGGCCATGCAACCTCTGACAGCCTTGTTTCCGACATGAATAATCTCAAACTCAATGCCATTTTCCTGAAGTTGCCTGCCGACTCCTGTCAATGCATGGCAGGTATTCCCATCCTGTTTGGGGCTTCCGTTGATTGCTATTACTTTCATATTATTTTTATTCGATTTGACCCTATTATCTTGCACAATCAGGCGACACAGGCCGGGCCTATCGCTGAAATAGGTGTATGTAATGTTATCGATTGTAATGTGTTAGAGTATATGATTTTTTTCAGACTATTGAAACCTGACTTTGATGCAATCTGCCAGTCGAACTCTGCAAGCTCAATCCTTATGAGTATATACTAATAATCTATATACTTGAGCCTTATCCGGGTAATTTTTATAACATGGTAAGATCAGGTGGGCTCCTCAGAATTTAATAACCGGTTGAGTAACAGGAGATTTATTTTATGCCAAACATGCACAATGAGACGCACAAAGCAGAACGGATAGGCTGGCTTCGAGCTGCAGTGCTTGGAGCAAATGACGGAACCATATCGGTGGCAAGCCTTGTTATCGGCGTGGCCGCTGCCGGTGTTCCACAGGGAAGTATTCTCTTGACAGGGGTGGCTGGTCTGGTAGCTGGCGCTATGTCTATGGCAGCAGGTGAGTATGTATCGGTCCAGTCTCAAGCAGACACCGAAGAAGCGGACATCGAACGAGAAAAGCGGGAACTTGCAACAGATCCTGAGCACGAATTGGAGGAGCTGACCTCAATTTATGTCAAGAGGGGGCTTGATGAACCGATGGCGCGGCTTGTAGCAGTAACCCTGATGTCGAAAGATGCCCTAGCTGCACATGTCAGGGATGAACTTGGCATTACGGAGACTATGCGGGCACGGCCAATCCAGGCTGCATTTGCATCCGCTATTTCTTTTATTGCAGGTGCAATTATTCCGATCTTAGCCGTGTTGCTGGCACCTTCAGGGCGTGTTGTTGAAGTTTTAACTGCGACAGCTCTTGTTTCATTAGCTGTTCTTGGGGGTATGGCGGCATACGCAGGTGGGGCATCTGTAGTCAAGGGTGCCCTGCGGGTTACCTTTTGGGGCGCACTCGCCATGGCGATTACAGCCGGAGTTGGCAGGCTTTTTGGTACCGTTGTATAGCTATTATGTCAAGTGTGTGTTTTTATGAAAATTTAAGGTTGCATTAACGACGCTTTAGGGGAGTGTTGCGTACTATAGAGCGTGTGGTTATTGACAGGACTGTTTTCAAGACCTCATTCAATTGCCGTTTCAACTATACTTCAACATAAAAATCGGGGGATGCCTCATGAAAAAATATTTTCGTTTTCTCTCTCTTGCAGCAATGAATGTGATGCTTGCCAGCACTATCGTTTATGCACATAACAGTCCTGCGATGAGTGCCGGAGAAGCCCAATTGAAAGCCGGTCAGTATCAGGAAGCCATAGAAAACTTCACCAAGGCAATTGAAAACAGTCCAAAACTTGGTTCAGATGATCTTTCAAAGGCATACTACAATCGAGGGGTTTCAGAGCTCGCTTTCGGCTCAACAGAATCAGCAAAAGCAGACTTTAGAAAGTCTATAGAAGTTGATCCAACTCCGATTGACGCTCAAGGTTTTAAAATCAGAGGCCTTGCCAAAACGGCTCTTGGAGACATTCAGGGTGCACAATCAGACTTTAAAAGAGCGGGTTTATCCGGCGACAGTGTTGCAGAACAAGAGATCAATAAAAATCAAGGGTAATGCTCTCTTCAGATTATTAAGGGATGATGTGATACGCTTACTGTTTACGCTCGTTATGATAACGGAATGATCTACATGAAATACCGAAACCCTGGTGCAGTACCGGGGTTTCTTGTTATTATAAATTCCGCCGGTGAAGTAATCAGCATTTTGGGTATACTCAAGAGTACCTGAATCTTCACACTGGTTATGTCATGGGGAGGAGGCAAAATGGCTCAAACGATATTCATGATTCACGGAATGTTTGGTGGTCCGTGGTACTGGGAGAACTATCAGAAAAAGTTTGAAGCCGAAGGGTACCGATGCATTGCGCCTGCATTGCTCTATCACGATATGGATCCTAAATTCCCGTGCAAATTATAACTATGAGCTACCGGCCAGCTGAACATCCAGGACTTTGAGAACATCCCGCTGCACCTTGGTAACCTCGGTAAGAATGTGTCCGTACCTTCCAGAATATTGCACTTTGACAATAGTCTCCATTTCACGCAGGAGTTCATGGATTGTGTATTTCTCTATGAGCCCAGATGTTCTCATTTTCTGGCGTAGAGCGCTGATCAGGATCAGTGCGATG
>CAIXLG010000039.1 GCA_903920215.1 uncultured Chlorobiaceae bacterium | reverse complement strand
GAGCTATCCCTCGGTCGATGGGCGGGGAATAAAGGAGTATTATAAGGAAAAGTTTTCTCTCACAAGCTCCATGGTTCTTGCGCTCAATGGGGCTATTGAAGGTATTTATCTGCTTCCAAGGGCGCTCGGACTTCGCCGTGTTGTGCTGCTTTCTCCCTCTTTTTATGAGTACGAACGGGCTGCAAGGATAGCTGGTGCTGAGATTGTTTTTCTGCCTCTCGATGCCGACAAAGGCTTCCAGTTGCCCGGGATTGAGGCTCTTGCTGACAGCCTGCGCCATGCGGATGCTTTTTTTGCCGCTAATCCCAATAACCCCACCGGTACGGAAGTGCCGCCGGAGATTATCATGGCTTTGGCAAGCCGCTTCCCTGATAAATGGTTTATTATTGACGAGGCGTTTATACAGTTTACACCGGAGTTTCCCGATAACTCCCTGATGGATAAGGTGATGGCGCTTAAAAATGTGATCGTGGTTCACTCGCTTACCAAATTTTATGCCCTTCCCGGGCTGCGCCTTGGAGCACTGATTGCTCACCCTGAAGTTATCAAACGGCTTCTTGAGTTTAAGGAACCCTGGACGGTTAACGCGATTGCTGAGTCGGTTGCCCTCAGGCTGTTGCAATGCAGTGCTTATGATGAGTCGCTGCGAGAGATGATTTTGAGTGAACGACCAAGAATCAGCGCCGCATTATCGATGATTGAGGGGCTGAAGCTTGCAGGAGGTGCCGGAAATTTTTTTCTTGCTCAATGGAAACGGGGCTGCTCTCTTGATGAGCTTCTTGTTTATCTTGGAACTCAAGGAATTCACGTACGAGATTGTCGGAATTTTCCCGGTCTTGAAGTTAATTATTTCCGGTTTGCAGTCAGGACGCCTTTCGAGAACAACCGTTTTCTTGATGCAATACATGAGGCAACTGGTTCACTAAAATTGAGCTGAGTCGTTATGGCATTTATGGATGAGTTTATACTCCCCCTGGCATTTACCCTTGATCTAACCTTTGGCGATCCCCGCGGGATTATTCATCCTGTCAAAGGGATCGGATGGCTTGCCCAGAGAACTGAAACATGGCTGCGAAGCACTAATCTATCGCTTCGTTTAGCAGGGATTTTTGCTGTTATTATTATTGTAGGTGGCTCTGCATTTTCAGCGTGGCTCCTGATCACTCTTTTAAGTCAACTGCATCGTGTGGCAGGTCTTGCCTTGAGCATCTACCTGCTCTACAGTTCTTTTGCTCTCAGGGATCTGGGTGATCATGCAACAGCTGTTCAGGCTGCACTTGAAGCCGGTGACAGTGAGTTGGCACGTCAGAAAGTTGCTCTCATGGTCGGTCGCGATACTGCCTCTCTCGACGAAGGCGGCATTGCTCTTGCTGCAACAGAAAGTGTGGCCGAAAACACCGTCGACGGTGTGACTGCGCCCTTGTTCTACGCACTGTTGTTCGGCCCGGTTGGCGCAATAGCGTATAAAGCCATCAACACGCTCGACTCCATGTTCGGGTATAAAAATGAGCGTTATCTGGAGTTCGGTTGGGCTGCAGCCAAACTGGATGATATTGCCAACTACCTTCCTGCACGATTGACCGTGTTGACGATAGCGGTGGCGGCCGCTATCGGTAAGCTCAAGTTTTTTGATACGTTCAAGGCTGTTTTTCGGGGAGCGCGGCTTCACGCAAGTCCTAACTCGGGCTACCCTGAATCTGCTTTTGCCGGAGCCTTGGGCGTGACTTTTGGTGGTGAACGAAGCTATGGCGGAGTTGTCTATCAGGCACCTTTGATTGGTGTAAAGCCGGGCGTATGTACTCCACTCGTTATCCGACAGAGCATTGCGCTGATGTGGATGACTGCGGTGCTCTTTCTCGGGGCAGGTTTGGGGATCAGACATTTTTTTCAATAAACCGGAAATAGGGCAACAAGAAACAGGGCAACAACGAGGAGGGCAACCACAAGGGTTGCCCCTACGGGGATGGGAAACAATGGGGATATGGTGGATGCGTTCAAATTTATAACCCGAATGGAAATAAACCGGTGCCCTCCAATCCAAATAAATATCATCGATGGGGATGGGAAACAAAACGGTTGGGGATATGGTGGATGCATTCAAATGAATATCCTGAATGGTAATGACCCGATGCCGTACAATCCAAATACATATTATCGACGGTTCGTAGGGGCGACCCTTGTGGTCGCCCAAAACCGGGGTAATAAATCGGAAATAGGGGAATCACGAGGAGGGCAACCACAAGGGATTGCCCCTACGAGGATATTTTGGATGCGTTCAAAACAATAAACCGATGCCATACAATCCAAAGACATATCATCGACGGTCAACACGATTGAAGGAATACGATTATTCGCAGGCAGGTGCATATTTTGTTACGATATGTTGTCAGGACAGGGCGTCTATGTTTGGAAATATTGCGGATGGCGAAATGATATTGAATCTCTATGGGTCATATTCCCCGCCTCTTGAGGCGTAAAGATATTATAGAGTTGTCTTCAAAATACCCCGCTGCTTGCGGCGGGGTTCTTTATTGATGCCGGACAAATGATAGAAACCCAATGGCAGGAATTAACCAATAGATTTTCAGACATTGAATTACACGAATTTATTGTAATGCCCAATCATTTTCACGGAATATTGCAAATCATCCCCGTAGGGGCAACCCTTGTGGTCGCCAAAAACCGTGATAATAACCCGGGAATAGGGCAACCAGAAACAGGGCAACCACAAGGGATTGCCCCTACGGGGATTGGAAACAAAATCATGGGCGGCCATGATGATGAACCGGAAATGGGGCAACCACAAGGGATTGCCCATACGGGGATGGGAAACAAAACGGTAGGGGATATGATGGATGCATTCAAATCCATAACCACTGTTGCATATATTCGCGGGATAAAAATTTTTGGTTGGCAACCATGTAACGCGAAATTGTGGCAACGCAATTATCATGAACATATCATTCGTGATGAACAATCGTATCAAACCATTGCCTCATATATCGTGAACAATCCAGCACAATGGAGTGATGATATATTTTGCAACCTCATAAAACCATGATCGTTATTGAACTTATATATCATGAATAAACGAAGGATTCTTCTTTTTACGGGAAACGGTAAAGGAAAAAGTACTGCGGCATTCGGAATGCTGGCTCGAGCTCTGGGGCATGGAATGCGGGTCAGGGTGATACAGTTTGTCAAGTCCGATGATGCTGTGGGTGAACAGAAGTTTTTCAGCCATTTCCCCGGGGTAGAGTGGGAGCAGTTCGGCAAGGGGTTTCTTCCAAGGAATCCTGACAGTCCGGATATGGAGCAGCACAAAATTGCCGCTCGAACAGGGCTGGATGCCTCTCTTGCAGCGCTTCTTTCACCGGATTACGATTTCGTGCTTCTTGATGAACTCTGTTTTGCTCTCAGCCAGAAATTAATTCCGATCGAGCCTCTGCTTGATGCACTTTGTTCAAGAGATGACGGCAAGATTGTAGTGGTGACCGGCAGGAATGCTCCCGAGGCGCTTATTGCTGTTGCTGATACGGTTACTGAGATGACGATGATCAAACACGGGTTTGAACAGGGAATTGCGGCGATGAAGGGTGTTGAAAACTGATGACGACGAATGATTCCGAGATCTGCCGGGACAACAGTTTTACCGGCAGAAGTCTTATAAACGCCGGACTGAGGATTGTTCTGTTTATTGCTGCGGTCTTGTTCCTCCTCGCTATCTCCATGCTTCTCGGCCCATCAGGTATTGGTATTCCCGATCTGCAATCACCATCCGGCAGTGCGATTCTTTCTCTCCGTTTCAGCCGTCTTCTGATGGGGCTGATGACCGGAGCTGCTTTGTCTGCCTCGGGTGTGGTGTTTCAGGCGCTCCTGCGTAATCCGCTTGCTGAGCCCTATGTTCTCGGGGTCAGCGGTGGAGCCGGTCTCGGGGCAACCATCAGCATTCTTGCAGGGTCTGGACTCTTTGTGTCACTCGGGCTTCCTGTCGTAGCGTTTATTGCTGCAGTCTTGACGCTGATGGTGGTCTATCTGATTGCAAGCCAGGGTTCAAGTGGCCATCCTTCAGTCTACAGTCTTATTCTCAGCGGTGTTATCGTGAGTTCAATATGCTCGAGCGTTATCATGTTTCTTGTTTCAACGGCAAGCGTTGAAGGGATGCACAACGTTATCTGGTGGATGCTTGGAAGTCTTCAGCCGGTCTCTTCCGGTCAGCAGCTGTTATCAGCGGCCCTGATTCTTGGGGCTCTTGCTGGAATCTGGCTGCTTTCTCCTCGTCTGAACGCTCTTGCGCTTGGGCGTGAGATGGCTCATTATCAGGGACTGCATGCCGATTTTGTGCTCGTTGTCGGATTGCTTTTTGCAACACTGCTTGCGGCAACAGCTGTTTCTCTTTCTGGCATGATAGGTTTTGTCGGTCTTATTGTACCCCATGTCATGCGTGCATTTTTTGGCCCTGACAACCGCAAGCTGGTGCCTCTTGCTGCTCTTGGCGGAGGCACATTCCTTGTCGTGTGCGATGCTCTGGCGCGTACCCTTCTTGCTCCGATTGAGATTCCGGTCGGTGTTGTAACCGCTCTTGCAGGGGGGCCTTTTTTTCTGATTATTCTGCAGCGGAGAATGAAACAGGCCTGGATAGCTTAGTATGGAACAAGCAGCTTTGACATTCCGGGAGGTTTCCGCCGGATACAAACACCGCAAGGTGCTGGATAATGTTTCATTCAGTGTCAGGGAGGGGGAGTTTGTTTCTCTTATCGGCCCGAATGGCTGTGGAAAAAGTACGTTACTTAAAACTGCCGCGGCGCTTCTGAAACCATTATCCGGAGTGGTTGAGCTGTTTGGTCAGGATGTGCACCGTATCAAACCCGCACTCCGTGCTTCACTGCTTGGCGTTGTTCCCCAGAAAATAGAATCACCCATGGCTTTTACGGTGAGCCAGATTGTTATGAATGGCAGAATCAGCTCGATCGGCCGATGGGGCACCATTTCATCCCGGGATCATGATCTTGTCGAGCGATCCATGATTTATACGGATGTTCTGGGGCTCAGGGAGCGCTATTTTACAGAACTGAGCGGTGGAGAACAGCAGCGCGTTGCCCTTGCAATGGTTCTTGCGCAGGACCCTAAAATTATCATGCTGGATGAGTCTATATCTCATCTTGATATCAATCACCGTCAGGAGGTGCTCCAGATTCTTATGAATCTCAATCGTGAAAAGCAGATGACCATCCTTCTGGTCAGCCATGACCTTTCGCTTTCTGCCAGCATCTCTGACCGGTTTCTGCTTATGGATACAGGCAGACTTGTAAAAGCCGGCATACCTGTTGAGGTGTTGGACCCAGCACTGCTCAGCACTGTCTACAATTGCGATCTTCGTGTTCAGCAGGACCCTTATACAGGCTATCTGCAGGTTTTGGGAGCAGTTGACAGTTTGAACCGGCGTAAAAATCTGAACAGGAGTGTTCATGTTATTGCCGGAGGAGGAAGCGGTATTGAGCTTTATCGCAGACTTCTTATCGAGGGCTACGAGGTAACAACAGGCGTGCTCAACCGGCTTGATTCCGATGCCGAAGCAGCAAGGGCTCTCAATATCCATGTTGTGCTTGAACAGCCTTTTTCACCGGTTGGTAACGATGCAATAGCTGAAGCGGTGCAGATGATCGATAAGGCAGATGCTGTTATTCTCAGTCAGGTGCCAATCGGCTCAGGAAACCTGGTCAACCTTGAACTGGCCAGTGAAGCTCTGAAAAGAGGCAAAACCGTTTTGCTCGCTAACGGTATAGCGGATCGTGATTATACCGAAGGCAAGGCGGCCCTTCAATTGGTAACCAGATTAATGAATGATGGTGCCATTGGCTGGCAATCCATACAGGAGCTGATGCTTCAACTCCAGAAACACTCTCACAGCTGACAGTAATGACTTGTAAACAACGTTTTCCCTTTCGTTTCGGGACCACCTCCTATATTATTCCAGCTGATATTATCCCCAATGTTGAGTTCCTTAAAGAGAAGGTTGACGATATTGAGCTGGTCTTGTTTGAGTCGGATGAGTTCAGCAATCTTCCTCCCGCCGCTGATATGCAGAAGCTTGCCGATATTGCACGGGAGTTTTCGTTGACCTATTCAGTACATCTGCCGCTTGATGTTTATTTTGGCCATATTGACAGAAATGAGCGGGAACGATCGGTCAGGAAATGCCTGAGGATTATCGAGCTGACTCGCAACATCCAGAAATCAGCCTATGTCATGCATTTCGAGGCTGGGCCGGGTATTGATATCAACGGATTTTCCCTTGAAGAGAAAAGTCACTTTGTTGATGCGCTGCGTGATTCAATATCGATGCTTTTAGAAGGTACTGATGAAGCTTCATCTTCGTTTTGTGTTGAAAATCTTAACTATCCGTTCGAGCTTGTCTGGCCTGTGGTCGAAGAGTCCGCTCTTTCCGTTACGCTAGATGTTGGTCATCTTGAGTATTACGGGTTTCCGACTGAGCTCTATCTGGAGCGATATCTTTACAAAGCAAAAGTGCTTCACATGCACGGAAATCGGGACAGGAAAGACCATCACTCTGTCGGTTTAATGAAGCCTCATGCACTGGATATGGTTATGAAGGCGCTTGCTGAAGAAAGTGCAACAGAGAGGGTTATGACCATGGAGATCTTTTCACAGCAAGATTTTGACTCTTCCTGCAGTGCCATGCAGCGATTTCTATAGTGAGTTGTTATTTTAGCGGCAGATCAGGAATTTCGCCGTTTATTCCAGTAGACGGCAAGGGTAATACCACCGAGGAAGAGGTACCATCCTGCAATTATTAATATATCCTGAGGGATAGTTTCAAGTGTATTAAAAGGCATTTCAGAACATTGGGGGATTATAAAGCACTGGGATTATACGGAATAATTTCTAATACTTGGCAAAATAGTTTTTACAAAAAAAAACGATGGCGGCGGTTTATTGTTGTATTTTATTTGAAAAATTGATCCCCAATGGAGCGTAAAGTTGAAAGTGCATCGATTTTTTTGGGACCGATTGAAGGAACACCCGTTTTCAAGGGTAGGTCCGGGGCTGATTACAGGAGTTGCTGATGATGATCCAAGTGGTATAGCGACCTATTCGCAGGCTGGTGCTCAATTCGGCCTTAATATGCTCTGGACGATGCCGCTTGCATTTCCTTTGATGGCTGCAATTCAATCCATGTGCGCGCAAATCGGGCGGGTAACTGGAAAAGGGCTTGCTGCCAACATCAAAACCGCGTTCCCCCCGATTGTACTTAAAAGTGTTGTGTTTCTCCTGCTGATCGCAAATACGCTCAATATTGCAGCTGATGTTGCTGCCATGGGGGAAGTTGCTGAGCTGATTACAGGCTTCAACCGCCATATCATGACGGCCGTCTTTGTGTTTGGAACATTGATACTTCAGGTGTTTATACCGTATCATCGATATGTCAATTTTTTGAAATGGCTGACTGTTTCACTGCTCGCCTATGCAGCGGTTCTGTTTACAGTTCATGTGCCTTGGGGTGAGGTGATGCAGCGGACTGTATGGCCGACTTTTACTGTAAACGCTGATGCAGCAGCTGTCGTTGTAGGAATATTTGGTACAACTATCAGCCCGTACCTATTTTTCTGGCAGGCATCCGAAGAGGTCGAGGATATGCATTCAATACCAGGCGCGGTTTCGCTCGTTTCCAATGCAAGACATGCAGGTGCAGAACTTCGTCGCATTCGATGGGATACATGGAGCGGTATGTTATACTCCGATATAACAGCATATTTTATTATTCTTGCAACCGCTGTCACGCTCAACGTATCAGGGATAAAAGACATTACTACAGCGGGTCAGGCTGCCAGTGCTCTCAGGCCACTTGCCGGGGACTTCGCATTTATACTTTTTGCCATAGGGATTCTTGGGGTTGGTTTGATCGGTGTGCCGGTATTGGCCGGTTCAGGTGCCTATGCACTTTCAGAAGCTATGGAGTGGAATTCAGGCCTCGAAAAAAAACCTAAAGATGCTATTGGGTTTTACACTATTATTGCTGTCAGCGTCCTGCTCGGGCTTGTTATCCAGTATTCCCCTATCAGTCCCATGAAGGCGCTATTCTGGAGTGCTGTTATCAATGGTGTTATCGCAGTGCCACTCATGGTGGTGATTATCCTGCTGGTTTCGAAGAAATCCGTAATGGGCAGATTTACGGCAGGCCGGCCGATCATCATTCTTGGCTGGGTTGCTGTGGCAGTTATGGGTGCTGCAGCTATAGCTATGTTTCTCCCCGGTTAGGTAGTTTGGAAACTTAGCTCGTCAGTCGGGTTTCAAGTTTTATTTAACTCCTTTAAAAGTCCCCCTGAAAGAGAAAAAGCTCTATGAGGGGGCAATACCTTCCGCTGAGAATAACTGTGTTTTAAGCAATTTTTAAGTTTTTATTAATACTTCGTTAGTTTTTGGGGTGTTAAAATACTCCTTGTGTGTTGAATTTCGGCACCTTTGTAGAAAGGCTGTATCCTGAAAAACCATCTCTTGTAAAGATACTTTGGCTTGCGGCCCTATCGCCAATGAAGGGCATTGATTTGTTCGCCCTTCAAACGCTGCTCTTTTATTAGAAAGAGAACTGTCGGCTTTGTGTTTGGAGAAAAGTGAAAAAATGAATTAATTATCAATAATTAAAGGAGATAAGGCTATGGGGAACTCTCGGTTATTTACAAAAAGCGTTGCAATAGTTCTTGCAATGGTCATCGGCTTAACGTTCAGTCCCGTGAAAGCGAATGCTGAATCAAATGAAAATATTAATACACAAGCGACAGCAACCAACAACTCAAGTAGCAGCTCAACAAGCACAGGGTTAATTGTCGGCGGGGTTGTGGTTGTTGGTTTATTGAGCTATTTCTTTTTGTTTCGCGACAATAATCATAAAGCAACAGCGACAACCAGCGACTTAAACCGTAACGTTGCCAATAATTATTCGATCGAGAAAGAGCATGGCAATAAAAGTATTCTCTTTGAACATGAAAGTCCTTTCCTGGTGGCTTCACAGGCATACTAAAGGGCATCTCTTTATTGCTGAGATAAAAACTTTACCTGCTGGCTGAAAAGAGCTTTCCTCTCTGGATAACTTTTGTTTTGTTGGGGTTCAGGAATCACCCCAACCTACAGGGCGAAGGTAAAGTTTTGGTAATCAATTTTATTAATGCATCTCATTGGAATACATACAGGTGCCCATAATTCAGTCTTTTTCGTCCACTCCGCGTTCTCTGTTGCCACTCTTTGACACCTCTCTATCCTGACGGGATTTTCCTTTCCTTTTTCCAGATCATTATTTCACCTTGAATGTGCCGAACGGGCCGTGGTGAGTTGTGAATATTTTTGTTAATTAGTGGCCTTGACATGGTATTTTGCTTTTCATGGCTAAATGATTAACGACACTCATGAGCAATGTTTTTTATGTGACTGGTGGAGCGCGGAGCGGTAAAAGCTCGTTTGCCTTGCAGCTGGCAGCCCGGTATGAGAAAAGGATTTTTTTGGCAACGGCTGAGCCCTTTGATGATGAAATGAAGAGTCGGATCGGTAAGCACAGGGAGGAAAGGGGTGAGCAGTTTATAACGGTTGAGGAACCTCTTTATCCTGAGCAGGCTCTCCGGAATCTGCCGGGCGGAAGTGAGGTGGTATTGCTTGACTGCTTGACAGTTTGGGCGGGCAATCTTATGCATTTTTTTGAGGATGAGGGAGAGATCAAAAAGAGGATTGATTGTTTGCTTGAAGTTTTGCGTCAGCCTCCTTGTGATATTATCCTTGTTTCCAATGAGGTCGGAATGGGTATTGTTCCGGAGAATGCCATGGCCCGTAGGTTTCGTGATATAGCGGGTATAGTTAATCAGAATGTCGCATCAATAGCAACCGAGGCCTATCTTCTTTGCAGCGGGCTGGCTGTCAGGTTGAAGTAGCAGGACAAACGAAAATATTAATTTGTAACCACATTATGCAGAAAGAGTTGCAGCAGCTTTTGAATGGTATTAAACCTGTTGACCGGTCACTCTCTGTGGCTGCACAGGCTCATCTTGATGATCTTACCAAGCCGCAGGGAAGTCTTGGTCGACTGGAGGAGATCGCTTTAAAATATGTTCTGGCAAGAGGAACGTTGAAGCCGGTGCTTTCTAAAAAGAAAATCTGCTGTTTTGCTGCCGACCATGGGGTTGCTGCCGAAGGAGTCTCTGCTTTTCCGGCTGAGGTTACTCCGCAGATGGTTTATAATATGCTCAATGGCGGCGCTGCTATTAATGTGTTGACGCGTCATGCGGGAGTGGATCTGGATGTTGTGGATATGGGCGTAAACCATGACTTTGCTGATGTTGCGGGGCTTGTGAACAGAAAGGTGAAGCCGGGAAGCCAGAATATGGCTATTGGCCCGGCCATGAGCGAAGATGATGCCTTGCAGGCTCTCCTTCGTGGTGCAGAGCTTGCTGTTGAGGCTTATGAAGCCGGCTACCATATTCTGGGAACAGGGGAGATGGGTATAGCAAATACCACTCCGGCAACTGCTCTCTATTCTGTTTTGCTTGATATTCCGGTTGAAAGCATAACCGGCAGGGGTACCGGTATTGATGATGAGCGTTTGCAGCATAAAATCGGGGTTATCAAAAAGGCTATTGAGGTTAATGCTTCTCGTTTGACAACGCCTTTTGGGACGCTGGCTGCGCTTGGCGGTTATGAAATTGCAGGAATTGCCGGGTTTATTCTTGGTGCTGCATCATGCAAGGTTCCTGTAGTTGTTGACGGCTTTATTTCTTCCTCAGCAGCAGTTGCAGCTTTGAAACTTTGTCCGGCGGTCGATGATTATCTGTTTTTCAGCCACCTGTCTAATGAGCAGGGACACAGGACTGTTATGCAGAAGCTTGGTGCCCGCCCTATTCTTGATCTTGATCTCCGTCTCGGTGAGGGTACCGGTGCGGCGCTCTCCATACAGGTTATAGAGGGAGCTGTGAAAATCTATAATGAAATGGCAACGTTCAGTGGAGCTCATGTCAGCGAAAAAAGTGAAGAGTAGCAGATGCTGAGCGGACTTGTTACAGCTTTGAGAACCCTGACGGTACTGCCGGTTCCGGGGAATGATACCGAAACCTTCAGCAGCTCTCTTTTCTGGTTTCCGGTTGTCGGGCTGCTCCTTGCTCTTTTTCAGGTCGCTCTCGGGTATGCAGGGTATCTTTCAGGCTGGAATGAACTTTCGGCTGCGCTTGTTGTGCTCAGTGGTATCGGGTTGACGAGGGGGATGCATGCTGACGGACTTGCCGATCTGGCGGATGGCTTCTGGGGTGGAAAAACGAAGGAGGCTGCGCTACGGATCATGAAGGATCCAAACGTTGGGTCGTTTGGTGCGCTGGCTCTTTCAGGCATGATGCTGCTGAAATGGATTGCTGTTCTTAAGCTTCTCTCCCTTGGGGCTTTCGGTTTTATTGCCGCTGGTGTGCTTTTGGCCAGGTGGGTACAGGTTCTCCTCGCTTCATCGCTGCCTTATGCTCGAAGCGAGGGGGGGACAGCCCACTCTTTTGTGAATGGAGCAGGATGGTTGCATACTCTTGTTACCTTTGTCGTGACGCTTATATTTCTTGGTGCGCTTCTCCATTTTGAACCCTTGGCTTTAGCGGGTGCGGTGTCGACAGCACTCTTTGCAGGGTTGATTATCGGAATGCTGAGTTACCGCAAAATCGGAGGTGTAACCGGTGATGTACTCGGTGCAGGCAGCGAGCTTACCGAGGTTTTTGTCTGGATTGCCGGGGCTGTTTACTCTCTTTCCTGCCCGCTGAAACTCTAAGGCTGCCGCTGCTGTTTCTTCTCTAAAGAACACCACATTCATTGCAAAACAGGAGAACACCCATGATTGCCGAAAACACCAAGGCTCCGGATTTCACCCTCCCCGATTCAGAAGGCAACAAGGTTTCGCTTTCTGACTACTTTGGCAAAAAGGTACTGCTTGTCTTCTACCCCGCAGACGATTCTCCGGTGTGCACCACGCAGCTTTGCAGCTACCGCGACAACTATACCGAATTCACCAGGCGGGGCATTACCATCCTCGGCATCAGCATCGATACCGTCGATTCCCACAAGCAGTTCGGTGAGAAAAACAGCTTGCCCTTCACCCTGCTCAGCGATCATGAAAAGCGGGTAAGCCAGCTCTACGATGCCATCGCCTTCCTCGGCATATCGCAGCGTGCCTACGTCCTCATCGACGAAACCGGTACGGTGAAGCTTTCGTTTAACGACCTTTTACCGCTTTTCTACCAGTCAACCCGTGACCTGCTTGCAAAAATAGATGCAATGAAGCCGGAGAAGCCCTGAAAGAAACAGAGGGGTTGAGGGCTTTAAAGCCTCATGTCTGCTGCTCGCTGGAGTTCACCGGTGCATTCTTTTTTATGATCACGTTTAATGGTGATAAAATAGATTATCCTCTGCTTATTGTTTGGCTGCATTCAATGCTGCGAACATTTTTTTCTGCTCAGTAATATCTACCTTTACGGCAACAAAATTGGTTATCACTTTCTCTTTATTCCGAATGGCCGAGATCACGGCCTGATCCCAGTATAGTTCACCGTTTTTCTTTTTGTTTTGCAGTTCGCCATGCCATTCATCTCCTGCAAGAATAGTTTTCCAGAGCTCTTCATAGACTGTTTGTGACATCAGGCCTGATTTAAGTATACTGGGGTTTTGACCTATTGCCTCTTCAGCTGAATATCCTGTAACCTTGGTAAACGCGGGGTTGACGTATTCAATTTTCCCATCAGGGTCTGTGATCAAAACAATAGCGGGGCTTTGCTCAACAGCAACATTCAATTTCTTAAGCTGATTTTCTGACCGAATGCGTTCAGTAACATCATGAATAATGGCATAGAGAATATCTTTTCCCTCAAGCTCGATCTTGTTGCTGAATACTTCCACATCACGAACGGATCCATCAGCCCTGTTGTGGCGGAATATAAACTGGTTTTGATTTAATGCTCTCACTTTAGCCATATTCACCATCGCCTCTACGGATGAAACGTTGGTGATTTGCTGGATACGCATTTGTTTCAACTGTTTAACTGACCATCCATAAAAATCCGCAGCAGCATGATTAGCATCAATGATATTTCCTGTATCAGGGTCAAGAAGAATTACAACAGAAGGGTTTTCGAAGAGTCTCCTGAACCGCTCCTCACTTTTCTTCAATGTTTCTTCAGACCGCTTGCGTTCAGAGATATCTTCAAACATTGACAAGACATATCCTTTTTGGGGGCTATAGAGGGAAACGTCATACCAATGGTTATCAGTATCGATGTAAATCTCAAATTTATCGGGTATGCCTGTTTTAGCTACTGTTGCATATTTTTCAAAAAAAAGTGGATATGACTTGGCCAGTCCCGGTCGAGTTTCCGTCATTCTCTTGCCTATAACATCTCTCAATCCTGTCAGCTTTGCATAATTCTCATTGACCTCCTCATAAATAAAATCAACATGGTTATCTCCATCGGTAATCATACGGTAGTAAGCGTACCCATGCTGTATATAGGAATTCAGATTATGATGGAGAACATCTTTAGCCTGCCCGATTGTTGCCTGGCTTAAATCACTATTACCATTTTTCGTGTCTGGCATGGGGGTTTATTTAACTGCCTTGAAAATATTTGAGAATGACATGGGCAAAATATCTCATCTCTTTCTTAATGAAAAACAGTAACAATAAAATATTCTTGGCAGTTCAGCATAGACAGCGCAGCTGTTTCGCGTGCTGCCTTGATGAAGTTCTGGTCGACCTGCTTGTCCCGGCAACTCAAAGTACGTAGGGTAGTTCACCTCGAAGCCTGTTTTCGCCGGATCAATCGAGTCCTATGCGCAGAAGTACTCAAGGATTCTGTAACTCGGTCTCCATTTCCCTGGTTGAGGCGGTTGGTGCTATATGGTTAAACTACAAGGCTATAGAGATATTAAAAAAGTGAAAAGGAACAATGGCGGAACAAATTTGACGAAGGAATTTTATGCTTTTTTTTGAGGGTGATATAGTGGAATAAAGAAAAAAAAGAAGATATAAATAAATCAGTCAGTAGATATTTCTGACATCTTCAAATAAAGGATAGAGCGGGCACATTGCCCAGTTCAGAAAGTTTTTTGTTCCGTTAATGCATCTGCTGTAACTCCCAACTCAAAAAAAGAGCAACAGCAGAGCACAACGGACTATAGAAAGAACATTGTGTTACTCCCTGACAGGAGATTCCTTCCTTTGCGTCAACGTCCATGTTCCCCATGCTGCAAGAACGGAAGCGACAAGCCAGAGAGGAGTCTGAATGCTTTCAATAAATTCCTTCATAAGAAGAGAGAGTAAAGACAATTACTTTTTTGCATGCACCCCATGTGGATGCTTGTGAGATGATGCAGCAAAAGATTCGTTGCAGAATGCTACGGTCATAACCAGCATCATAAGGCCCATAATTACTTTTTTGATGTTCATAACTGTTCTGATTTAAATGATTAATGGAATGAGTTCACACACACATATACACAACCACACATCTATTCTGACGCTTATCTGATCATGTTCTTGCGCCAATTCTTCACTTTTTTAAGAATTATTTAATTCCGCCCATTCTTGTTGGACTGATACCGTTAGCGACGTAGTGCTCTACAGCATGTTCTCTCCCTACCTGCCAGCTTCGGTCATGTCGTATATGGCTTCAAATCTCTTATTGTTATATTATAAACTGCACTTTATAACTACTTCAGTATTTCTGGTTTAGCTAAAAGCAATAATGCAACCCCATGCAAAAAGTCAACGCCATCAACAATGACTCCTGCCCCACTTTGGAACAACGCTACAAGGTACTTCGTGCGGCGTTAGATACCTTCAGTAACCCATCATTTATTATGGATCGTGAAGGCACGATTCTTGAAGCAAACAAAGCCTTCGCAACGCGGTTTAGCAAGGCAACGCACGAGATAATTAACACGAACGCTTTTGTTTTAATTTCCCTGGTTGAGGGTGAACTCAGAAAAGATAATGCTGAGGAAGCCCTGTGTAGTGGCAACGTTGTCGTGCTTGAAAATAAGCGGGATGGTCGTTTTAGTCGAATTTCTTTATCCCCTATAGCAGATGAAGAGGGCGAGGCAACACATCTTTTTATCACCGTAGAGGATATTACCGAGACAAAGATGGTTGAAAAGAAAGCAATACATCAAAAGCTTTTCAGCACTGCCGTCATCGAGTCAATTCCTGGCGGCTTCTTTATGATTGATCCCGAAGGACGATTTGTAATGTGGAATACATACGAGCGAGATGTTATTATCGGCAAGCCTGAGAGTGAAATGCCGGGCACCGTTGCCATAGAATTCATTCACCCCGACGACCGGCCGCTGATTACAGAGAAAATTGAAAATATTCTCAAACATGGTGCTGAAGAAACCGAAGCAACAAGAGTACTTCTCCACGGAGGACCAGACTTTATATGGCATCAGCTATCCGGCAAAAGAATAATAATCGACGACCTTCCTTTCCTCATAGGTACTTCTATCGATATTACGGCACGCAAGGTTGCGGAAGTTGGCGCTCTAATAAGTAGCCGAGAGCAGTTCAGAGAACTCTTTGAGTGGCACTCCTCTGTCATGCTGGTGGTCGATACGGAAAATAATATTACTGATGCGAACCATGCTGCAGCGGCATTTTATGGCTGGTCGGTTGAAGAATTACGCCGAATGAATGTAAGCCAGATCACCATGAACTCATCTGAAATGGTGATTGCTGAACGCGAACAAATAATGAGCTTGAAGCATAACCGCTTTTCAGCGCTTCACCGCCGGGCAGATGGTTCCACCCGAGATGTTGAGATATTGGTATTACATAAAACTGCCGATATAAAGGACATCTTTTACTGCATCATTAGTGACGTTACCGAGAGAAGGCTGCATGAAAATGCTCTAAAACAAAGTGAAGAACGATTCAGAAAACTCTTCGAAAGTCACTCTGCAGCCATGATTATCCTGGACCCTGATACTGCCACCATCCTTGATGCGAACTATGCTGCAGCGGTGTTTTATGGCTGGTCGATTGAAGAACTTCGTACGATGAGCATTCATCAGATAACCACTGCTTCTCCAGATGAAGTGAAAAGTACACTGGAAAAAATAAAAGGTTCGAAACAGAACGAATTTCTGTTTCGCCATAAGAGAGAAGATGGGTCAGTTCGCGATGTTGAGGTATTCAGCACCCCTATCGAAATTGACGGGAAAAGCATTCTCTATGAAATCATTCACGATATCACAGAACGCATTCAGGCAGCAGAGGAAAGCGACCGGTTGAAAACAGCATTTCTGGCCAATATCAGCCATGAGATACGTACCCCTATGAACGGTATTATTGGCTTTTCAGAACTTCTCAAAGATCCACATCTCTCTGGAGAGGAGCAGAATGAGTATATCGGCCTTATTCAACAGAGCGGCCAGCGCATGCTGAATCTGATTAATGACCTCATGGATATCTCTAAAATTGATGCCAAAGAGGTTAAACTTATAGAGTCCGAAACCTCGATTAATCAGCTCCTGGGTGATCTTCTGGCTTTTTTCAAGCAAGAGAGCCACAAAAAAGGATTACAGTTAACCCTTACAAAAGCACTTCCTGACGAGCAAAGCATTATCAATACGGATAGCCTCAAGCTCAACCAGGTGTTGACTAACCTGATCCAGAATGCCATGAAGTTTACGGCTAAAGGTGGCATTGATTTTGGTTATACCCTTAAAGGCAGTATGCTTGAATTTTATGTAATCGATTCCGGCAGAGGTATTCCTGCAGACAAAAAAGAGAGGATTTTCGAGCGATTCCAGCAGGTAGATAACTCGCTGACCCGCAATCATGAAGGCTCAGGTCTGGGGTTGAGCATTTCCAAGGCATTAGTTGAACTCCTTGGCGGCACTATCAAGGTTGCATCGGTTGAAGGTTCAGGAAGTACTTTTTCTTTTACGCTGCCTTATCATCCTGTCCTGAGCCTTGATTCCTCAGCCCTTTAACTCTTGCCGGAACCCACTCAGATTTTAAGGCGCTGCCACCTGAGATCAGGATTAAGTAGTCTTTTTCCAGGGAATTCTGTTGCTGCCAAGCAACGCGATTGGCAGTAACAGGATGAAAAACAGGATGTCTCTAACAATCGGACCGATACCGATTTCCTCTTGTCCGAACAATTGGGATAGAAACTGGGAGCAGCCGCAGTCGTGCTCGAGTCCTCTCATTACATTGTTTATCATAGCGGCGATAAAGATAATCATCATGCAAAGCATTACCGAGGAACTGAACCTGGAGAACAGGTTGATGAGAAGCATGGTGCCGCACAGAAGTTCACAAAGGGAGAAGAGGAGCGCAATGGCGGGTATAAGAAATGAGGGCAGAATCTGGTATTCAGCGATGACAAGACCGAAAAACTTCAGATCCAAGAGTTTTTCAAATCCTGATATGATGAAAAAAGCACCGAGAATCAACCTCAGGGCTGTGATTAATGCTGATGAAAAGCCAATCCTGACCATAGGCGTTCTTGCTTTTCCATGTTTATGATTGGGCCATTCGCCAGCTTCAAGCAAGTTCTCCTTCCATCGGGAAGCCTGCATGGGCCCATTCGATCAGACCGCCTGTATATACCTTGACATTTCTGTACCCATTTTTTATCAGTTTTTTAGCAACAGTCCTGGCCTTTCCGCAACTGGCCTCACTGCAATAGACCACAATAAAGGTATCAAGAGCTTTTTTTTGCCTGAAATCAGGAAACTGCTCGTCAAACCTGCTCTTGGAAAGAGAAATGGCTCCTTTGATATGTGATTTGTAATAGACATACTCGGAACGTGCATCGACAAAACATACCGAATGACTGTCATAAAGGGCTTTGGTGGCAGAGAGATCGATTTCACCGGTTCCTCCTTGCGCAACAGCAACAGATTCAGCAGCATGGAGTTGTGACAAGGAAGGCGAAATGCTTGAGAGCAATATAATAACTGTAGCGAACAGCTTTCTTCGTAATGTTTTTCCTTTCATGATGGTTAAAGGAATGTTTTTCTTTGATTTTATATTCTGAATTATTTACCAAAAAACAAATAAAGGGGGTAAAAAAATCCTGACTTCGCCACATAGAGCTAAATTCTCAGGTCAGCTTGCTTGTCCCGGCAGGTAACCGGACAAACTCTTTAACTGGTTTTGTTGGGGTTCAGGAATCACCCCAACCGGACATAGGTGCATTGAAGGGCGAGTGCTTGATGCTGTTGAACAGTGGAGAAGATAGACCCCTCACAGGAGTTCGGGGTGACCGAAAGAGCGGAGTTCGGGGTGACCGAAAGAGCGGAGTTCGGGGTAACAGAAAAAGTAACTTGCAGGTTCGCACCAGGGTGAACTCCAGGGGAAAAGGGCATTACAGAGTTACCCAATTTTCAATCTGTAACGCAGGTACCCGGACAAACTCTTTAACATTGTTTGTAACAAGAATCAATCCTTCACTTCGGGCATGCGCCGCAATATGAACATCGTTTACTCCAATCTGTTTCCCTGCTTTTGCAAGAACCGCGCGAATAGCACCGTAATGCTGAGATGCTTTCATACCATAAGGCAACACCTCTAATCTGCAGCAAAAATCTTCTATGGCAGCAAGATTTCTGCTGACATTACTACTCTTCTCGGCGCCATACATTAATTCTGATAACGTAATAGCTGAAATAGCCATACGATCTGCATTCTTATTAAACACATCCAACACCTCTCTTGGGCGACGCTTCATCGTATAAAAAACAATGTTGGTATCAAGGAGGTATCGTAGCATTATAATGCCTCGCGCTCTTCCTGTTCCTGTGCATCACGTTCTACCATAAAGTCGTCAGTAACCGTCAGCTCTCCCTGGAAAAAACTATCCCATGTCTGCCCGGCTGGAGAAATTATTCTTTCATTGCCTTTAGCTCGAATATTTACTTTTTTAACGTTTTCAGGCAAACGCAGTTCAGCTGGCAACCTGACAGCTTGAGAACGGTTATTCGTGAAGACGGTGCTGATAGCCATAGTAATTGAGTATAAAGAATTGGATATACCATCTATATATAGCAAATAATCACTCCAAAAACAATGGTTCTTTACAATGCATTAAGCACCCTCCTAAGCGGCCTTGACAGCAGGTATAGTGGCTTGATGCGGGTAAGAAGTTGAGAAGATAGACCCCTCACAGGAGTTCGGGGTGACAGAAAGAGCGGCGTGACGTGTCGCTTCACTGGCGGGTTTTCCACCAGTCATCCCCGTAATTGTAGAAAAGCTCTTCACCCTTGCGGATATTGCGGAGGGCGTAGAGGATCATTTCCGGACCAAGGGATGTCTCTTCACGATAGTACGCGACATTGGGGGTCGATGAGTGGTTAAAAAGCATCCCGTAGCCCATAACCACAAGCCGGGCGGTTTCAATATTGCCGTAAAAAACATAGTTGACCAGCTCACCGCCTATATCGCGATCAGTGACCTCAATCGCAGGACATCGCTCGATAATGGCCCCATCTTTGATGTTTTCCGCTGCAAAGGCACCCCTTCCACTGACTGTCGACGCGCTGATGGCGATTGCTCCTCTTCTGATGGCCGGACGCTTTTTTTTGAGGAAGAAGCCGATGGCAATGCCGACCACTATGCCTGAGATGAGGCAGAGAGAAATGATGACAATAATGTTGGGTTCCATAGGTTTTTTCTTTTGGCCAGATGCTCTCAGGGCTGCGACAGCAAAATGTAACATTTTCTCTGATTTTAGTGCTCAGGGTTGAGAGCTTGTTGAAGATAAAGCGGAATGATGGATTTGATTTTTGTTATCGAACCAAATATTGCCTTATGTTACGAGCAGAGAAAATAGCATGAATATTTTTCGTTAACTGAATTGGAGTCGCTATCGTTATTCAACAACGCCCTCTATCGGTGGTTATCATTGGTGGGGGAGCAGCAGGGATGTTGGCAGCTATTGGTGCTCGTCGAGGTGCTGAAAGTGCGGGTATTGAGTGTGCCATAACGCTTTTGGAGCGTAATGCCCGTACGGGCACGAAAATAAGGATATCAGGGGGAGGGAAGTGTAACGTGACCCATCAGGGGACTCCTGCTGAACTGCTTGAGCAGGGGTTTCTTCGCATCAATGAACGGCGTTTTTTGCGGAACGCCCTTTACGGGTTTTCAAACAATGACTTTCTTGAACTCCTGCATTCCCGTGGCGTTGTCACTGAAGTCCGACCGGATGGAAAGGTGTTTCCTTTAAGCGAAGATGCTTCTTCTGTAGCCATGGCTTTTGAGGAACTGCTTAAGGAGTTGTCGGTTCAGCTTATCTCTTCCTGCAGGGTAAGGAGTGTTGAGCGAAAGGATGGGTCGTTTATGATTATTACCAACGGTGAACCCTTGACGGCGGATGCGGTTATTCTCGCTACAGGCGGGGTCTCTTACTCAAAAACAGGCACCATGGGTGACGGGCTTGTGATTGCCCGAAAGCTTGGACATTCAATTAAAGAACCTTCAGCTGCGCTTGGACCGGTTTTTACCCTCAAGGCACCTCCCGCATCTCTTTCAGGAGTATCACTGCGTTCGGCTGGCCTGGTTGTGACAGCTGGAGGGAAGAGTATTGAGCGACGCGGGGATCTGCTTTTTACGCATCGCGGTTTCAGCGGCCCTGCTGCGTTGTCGCTGTCGCGCGATATTGCCGAGCTGTGCCGTGAGTTTGGCAGTGCCTCTCTTTTTGCTGACCTTTTTCCTGAGCACACTCCTGCTGAACTTGATCAATTGCTTCTTTTGCATGCACGAAAACATGGTGCACAGATGGTTCGCAAGTTCCTACAGACATGCCCGATTGCTCCTTTCAAGAAAGGACTCGGTGAGGCACCGCATGGCACAATTCCCACAGCTCTTGTCCCCTATATTATCCGGTACTCTCTTCTTGAGATCGACATAACATGGAGTGGTCTGCACAAAGAACTGAGGAAGTCGCTGCTTGCAGTGCTGAAGAGGTTTCCGCTTGGAACTGTTCGAGCTGTACCGCTTGATCAGGGAGAAGTATCTGCCGGTGGAGTTGCCTTGGGGGAGGTCAATCCGAAAACCATGGAGTCAAGGATTGTAGCAGGGCTTTTTTTATGCGGAGAAGTGCTCGACTATGCCGGGGAAATTGGCGGTTATAACCTACAGGCGGCATTTTCTACCGGGTGGATGGCAGGGGTCAATGCAGTGAAAAAGTGCTGATTTCTGAGTGCTGAGTTCTGAGTGGAAAGAAAGTGCTGAGTGCTGAAAGATTCTTCTCAGTCCTCTCTTTCTCCGTCACCCCTCCCAGCCCTTGTCATCCTGACCGAAGGGATGTATCTATCTTCTTCTTTCTTTTCTCCGTGCTCAGCACTCAGAACTTTTTTTCCTCAGCACTTTCTTTCACGAGCAGGAATACGCTGGCTCTTTTGTTGCGAGATCCATTTTTCGGAGTTCAAATCTGGTGTTTTCGAGATCGAAGGTGAATTTCGGGTTGTCGTGAAAAATTACCTGTTTCTTGTCGAATCGAACTTTCATGGGGATGCTCACCTTACGCTCATCGCCACAGACGTTGTTTTTAACACCGGGATGGAACAGTTCGGCGTTTTCTTTATCGACGGTGACGTGCACTGCATGGTCGACGGTACTGAGCGCTTCAATAGAACCATCTTCAGAGAGCTGGACAGAGTTGATGTCGCCATGTATGCCGTTCGGCTCATTATCCCAGGAGGTTATGACGCCTATCGGGGTGGAAATATCTATTTTTTTCTGAGGCTCAAACGAGCGGATTGCGCCTGATTCATAAAAAGCAAGACCTGTCCGTACGATTATCTCACCCATTGGGGTTGGTACCGTAAGGGTCTGTCCTGGCCAGAGAGTTACACTTTTCAGAGCACCGCTTTCGTAAAACTGCAGACCGATGAGCTTGGCGGTCAAGGCTCCCAGCGGTGAATTGAAGGTAATATCCTCGGCCAGGGCGAATTCGTTCTTCCACGACCAGAAGCCACTCAGTTTACCGTCGAGCGAAAATATTCTTTTGATGCTGCCATTTTTATGAAAGGTAACCAGTTCAGCGGGAATGCTGCCCACCGGTGTTTCAAGGAGGGTTTGCGATTGCAGCGCAATGGATTTCAAGGAACCGTCCTTGTAGAAATACATTGGCTTGACAGTGCGTCTTCCCATGTCTTCGGCTTCATATTGTGGAACAAGAGTGCCATAAGGGGTGTTGAGGCTGTTTGGTTCAGTTACAAGACAGCCATCCATTTTACCGTTCGAAAAGAGGCTGCGGAACTCCACTCCTGAAAGGTCGCCGTATATTGTGCTGACAGTAGTCATGATTATTGCGGTTTAATGTGCGTTGTATAAGCCT
>CAIXLG010000038.1 GCA_903920215.1 uncultured Chlorobiaceae bacterium | reverse complement strand
TGCACCAGAACTTCTCGAAGGAATTATCATAAGGGCGTCAGGCATTCTCGGTATTGGCATTGATGAAGAGGCTGCATCTGAAATTGCAGGGCGTTCTCGGGGTACCCCCCGCATTGCGAACAGACTGCTTCGGCGTGCCCGTGATTTTGCACAGGTTGACGGTGTAGAGGCAATAGACCGCCCTATTGCCATGAAGACCCTTGAGTGTCTTGAAATTGATGAGGAAGGGCTGGATGATATGGATAAAAAAATCATGGAGACCATTGTCAACAAATTCAGTGGTGGGCCAGTCGGGATAGCCTCCCTTGCCGTATCGGTAGGTGAAGAGCGGGATACCATTGAGGAGGTTTACGAGCCCTACCTTATCCAGGCAGGGTACCTCACAAGGACAACAAGGGGACGGGTTGCAACGCGTCAGGCATTTTTACGGTTCTCAACCGGAAGTGACAGCAATGAATACCCTTTGTTTGATGAACAGCAGGATCGGTAAATTTTTCGTAAACCGGTTTGAACGGTTGAGGCTCTTCTCTTTTGTGCTGAGCGGTGCAATGTTTTCAATTATTTTCCTTTCATCATGTTCTTCCTGGCCCGTTCTTTCCGGGAAGCCCTCTTCTGACTCTCTCTTTGAAGCTTCAAAAAGAGAGTTTGTAGCAGCATCGCTCATGAGTGCTAAAGAAGAGTATCGGGGTGCCGCTGACGGTTATGAGAAGCTTCTGACGGTCCAGCCTACAAACGCAGCGATTCATTATGCGCTCGCAAAAGCCTGCGTTGCTCTTGGCCTTATTGACTCTGCCCGCCAGCATAGCGAAAAAAGTGTCGTGCTTGATTCAGGCAATAAATATTATCTGAGGTTTCTTGCCGGCCTGGCACATCAGATGCATGATTACGGTCGTGCCTCCGATCTCTACCGCCAGCTTGTTACTCTTGAACCTGCCAGTCCTGAACCGCTTATCTATCTTGCTCTCGAATATCTTGCTGCGGAACAGCCCGAAAAAGCCCTTGCTGTTTTTCAGGAAATTCTTGCTCTTGACCCAAAGGATACAACAGCCCAGGCTCAAGTATTGCTGATGCAAATAAAACTCCTTCATTATAATGATGCTATAAATACAGTTATGGGCCTCATTGAGCAGGGCAATGGCAAAGAGAAGCTAAGCCTCACTCTCGGAGAACTCTACATGCAGACAGAGCAGTATGAACTTGCCTCAAGAACATTCAGGGGTGTGCTTCAGGAAAATCAAAAATTTATTCCTGCATGGCTCGCCCTGTTTGAGGTCTCTGTAAAAACAAAAAACCGTCCTGTTTTTCTTGAAGATCTTAACCGCTTTTATACTTCCAATCAGGTAACTTTCCAGCAACAAATTGATCTCGCCCGACTCTTTGTTGTGCGGTCAAACAAGGACAGCTCATTTGTCGATCCATCTTTTGCCATGATCGACGAAATAAACAAGCGTCATCCCAACAACAGCAAGGTCTACGCGCTCAGAGCTAATGTAAAGCTGTTACATGGTCAGGAAGCCGAATCCATACATGATTTTAAAAAGGCACTCTTACTCGAATCCGGCAATATTTCAATATGGGAAGATCTTGTTGCCGCATATCTCACGCTGAAGGAGAACCGGCAGGCAGAAAAAACGGTTGCCATCATAAAAAAGCGCTTTCCAATCCGCCCGCTCAGGTTTCAGGCTATGGAAGGTGAAGTCTGTTTTCGGACAGGTAACATTAAAAAGGCGGTGCTGCTGCTGGAACAAGTAGTGCAGCCCAGCGTAGCCCATAAGGATAAGCAGCTCTATCTCCAGGCTGGCAGTACCCTTGCTGTCTGCTATGATAAACTTGGCTTTTCCGATAAAAGCATTCGCCTCTATGAGAGCATTCTTGACAGTGATGCCGATAATTTTTTTATGATGAACAATCTTGCCTATGTTCTTGCTGACCGAGGCAAAGAGCTCCCAAGAGCCAAAGAACTGGCGCTGAAGGCAGTTGCAGCAGAACCCGAAAATGCCAGCTACCTCGATACGCTTGGCTGGGTACTCTACAAGCTGTCAGAATACGACCAATCTCGAGAACAGCTTGAAAAAGCAGCGGCAATAGATACCCGTGAGCCTGAAATACTTGATCATCTTGCCCAGGTATACCAAAAGCTCGGCAACCCCGAGAAGGCTCGGGAGTTGATGGCGAAGATGAAAAAGCTACAAAAAAAGTAGGGTTATGAGACGGAAGAACACAAAAAAAGGCGGGTTCCAAAACCCGCCTTTTTTTGTGTTTATGTCAATTTCAACGTGAGCCCTTATTGCTTGTTTCCGAAACTGGTTCGTGCCGCCAGGTATTCGTAATGAGCCCACCGTGCGTCAACCTCTTTCTGGATGGCTGCATAGTACTCATCGGCAAGAGCGGGATGGCTCTTTTTGAGCATTCTGAAACGGTTCTCCATATTAAGGAAATTTGCAACAGGTATTTTAGGCTTTTTCGAATCGAGAATAAGCGGATTCTTTCCTTCCAGTAACCGTTCCGGATTGTAGCGGTAGAGAATCCAGTGTCCGGAATCCACAGCAGCTTTCTGATTATCAAGTGCCGTTGACATATTGATGCCGTGAGCAATACAGTGAGAATAGGCTATGATAATGGATGGACCGTTATAAGCTTCGGCTTCCATGAATGCTTTCAGTGTCTGTTCGTCACGGGCTCCAAGGGCAACAGAGGCAACATAGGCAGTTCCGTAAGACATGGAGATCATGCCGAGATCCTTTTTTGTCCCAGTGCGTCCCGCTGCTGCAAATTTAGCCACAGCGGCTTTCGGTGTTGCTTTTGATGCCTGACCTCCAGTATTGGAATAGACCTCGGTATCGAGCACAAGCAGGTTGATATTTTTGTTTCCAGCTGTAATATGGTCAACACCGCCGTAGCCGATGTCATAAGCCCAGCCGTCACCGCCGACGCCCCATACACTCTTTTTTACAAGCATATCAGCCACAGAGAGCAGATTCCGTGCATCGGCAGAATCGATTGTAAGAAGCTTCTCTTTCAGGATGGCAACCCGTTTTCTCTGTTCAAATATATCAGGTTCGCTGAGCTCGCGAGCTTCAAGTATATCTGTTGTGAGCGGGTCACCGATTTCAGCAGAAACTCTTTTCAGGAGTTCGCATGCGTATTCCCGCTGTTTGTCAATGGAGATTCTAAAACCAAGGGCAAATTCTGCTGTATCTTCGAAGAGCGAGTTCGACCACGTTGGTCCGCGACCATCTGCATTGGTGGTATAAGGAGTTGTCGGGAGGTTTCCGCCGTAGATCGATGAACAACCGGTGGCATTGCCAACAACAAGACGGTCACCGAAGAGCTGCGTCATGAGTTTAACGTAAGGCGTTTCGCCGCAACCGGAGCAGGCTCCTGAAAACTCAAACAGTGGTACCTGAAGCTGCTGTTCCTTGATCAGCTTGGTATTGATTTTGTTCCGGTCAAATTCCGGAATATTGAGAAAGTAGTTCCAGTTGTCAACCTCTGTTTCACGAAGTGGTGGTTGCTGCGTCATATTCAGAGCTTTCCTTTCGGGATTGGTTTTATCCCTTCCCGGACAGACATGAGCACAGAGTTCACATCCGGTACAGTCTTCAGGGGCAACCTGGATGGTGTACTTCATTCCTTCCCAGCTGGCACCCTTTGCTTCAGTCGATTTAAAGGTGCGCGGCGCGTTTGCCAGGTATTTTGCATCATAGACCTTGGCACGGATTACGGCATGGGGACATACCATCGAGCATTTGGCACACTGTATGCATAGATCCGGTTCCCAGACCGGAATTTCGTCGGCAAGGTTACGTTTTTCAAATTTCGAGGTTCCGGTCGGGTAAGTTCCGTCAGCTGGCAGATCGCTTACAGGGATGTCATCGCCATCACCGGAAATTACTTTTGCAAGAACGTTGCAGACAAAGTCAGATGCTTCGCCGACAATAGGCTGGCGGAGCATTTTTTTGCTGTCGGCAACTGAGCCGATAGTGACCTGATGCAGGTTGGAGAGTGTATTATCTACAGCCTGGATATTCTGTTTCACTACCTCATCTCCCTTTTTGCCATAGGTCTGTCGAATGGAGTTCTTGATTTGTTCAATTGCCTCTTCACGTGGCAGCACTCCTGATATGGCAAAAAAGCATGCCTGCATAATCGTGTTGATGCGCTGACCCATTCCGCTGTTATGAGCTACTGGATATGCATCAATAGTGTAGAGCTTAGCCTCTTTCTGAATCAGATGTTCCTGAACAACTTTTGGCAGTTTATCCCAGAGTTCATCAGGTGCATACGGAGAGTTCAGAAGCAGCGTTCCTCCTTTCTTGAGATTTTTCACGAGATCGATCATCTCAAGGAAAATCCAGTGGTGGCAGCCGATAAACTGTGCCTGTGTGATCAGATAGGTTGAACGAATCTCATGCGGCCCGAAACGCAGGTGAGACATGGTTATTGAACCGGCTTTTTTCGAATCGTAGACGAAATAGCCCTGAGCATAGTTTTCGGTGTTTTCACCGATAATCTTGATGCTGTTCTTATTGGCGCCGACGGTACCGTCTGAACCAAGGCCGTAAAAGAGAGCCCTGAACATCTCGTCAGGTTCTATAGAGAAAGTACGGTCATAATCGAGGCTAGTATGAGTAACATCGTCATTGATTCCGATGGTAAAATGGTTTTTCGGTTTCCCGAGTGCC
>CAIXLG010000037.1 GCA_903920215.1 uncultured Chlorobiaceae bacterium | reverse complement strand
TCAGAGTATGAGTGGCAAAGGTAATTGCTATGATAACGCCGTCACAGAAACCTTTTTCAAAACCCTGAAAACTGAATTGGTGTATACAGAACACTATCGAACGCGAGAGGAGGCCCGTCACAGTATATTCGAATTTATTGAAGTATTTTACAACAGGAAACGGAAGCACTCAACGTTAGGGTATAAATCACCCGTTGAGTTTTTACGTTATAATCAACAACCAATAGTTATGGCTTCTTGATGTGTCCATTTTTTTGTTGCAAGTCCAATACCAGGTTGACCTCATTAACGGAGATAGTCCGCATCTTTATTTAGAATTTCACTGGTGTCCAACTGTTGAAAAAATAAAATCCTATAACTTATAATAATAAAATATAATACCTCGTTTTTATGCCGTTACCGACTTGAAAATGCCTGCTATCTTCGATCATTTCATAATGCTTCAACAAGGAATGATCGATGTACACAGGAAAAACCGTCTTTGCTCAGCTGCTTGAACACCTGCCGCTTCATCAGTTTCGCCTGTGCGTCAAGCGGTACAACGGCAATGCGTCAGTGTGTTTGAGGCAGTCGATATTTTAAAATTAGTTACCAATTCTTTCGGCACAGCTCCAGAAACCCATACGTGTAACCAATTGAATTTATATAACTTATAATTGGACAGTAGTGACAACAAATATAACAAGGGGCATATAGCACCCAAGCGCCAACTCTGCATGTTCTTCCCCCGCCCCGCCCTCAGACGCCGTCTACAATGCTGTATATTCTTAAGATCAGTGATGGATACGTATTTGTTGTTTTTGCAAGCACTGTATATCTTGCAAGTAAAGCAAAAATTATAAGCTTCGGAGTTTCCCGATGACTAAAAAACCGCACAGCAATGACCCGAACACTCCATCCGGGTTAAGCTCAACTGGTGAAGATAAACCCGAGTGTAAGCAAGTGGGCAGAGAGGGTAGTGCCTCTTCACCGGAAGAGTTGCAACTGCTGATCAGGGCACTGCGAGCAATCAATCAGTGTAATCAGTCTTTGATACATGCCAGTGACGAACAAGAGTTTCTTGATCAGATCTGTGAAATTGTTGTTGACATTGGTGGATACCGGATGGCGTGGGTAGGCTATGCCGAAAATGATACTGAAAAAAGCATACGCCGGGTTGCCCAGGCGGGCTTTGAAGAGGATTACCTGAGGACGATACAGGTCACCTGGGCTGATGTTGAATGCGGGCGGGGACCAGCCGGGCAGGCAATCCGTTCAGGTCAGCCTGCAGTCAACCGTAATATGCTCACTGATCCTCACTTTGAACCATGGCGAAAAGAGGCAATTGCTCGTGGTTACGCATCCGGGCTCAGCCTGCCTTTAAAAACAGCGAATGAAGTGTTTGGCTGTTTGTGTATTTACTCCTCCCTGCCGAACGCTTTTTATACCGAAGAGATCAGCCTCTTGACGGCACTTGCCGATAATCTGGCTTACGGAGTCTATATGCTCCGAACCCAAAAAGCGCATCGAGAGGCTGAAGAAAAATTGCGAGAGAGTGAGTCACGATACAGGAGCCTGTTTGAGAACAACCATACGGTGATGCTCATCATTGATCAACATGATGGCTCCATTGTTGACGCTAATCCTGCAGCGTCCAGCTTCTTTGGATGGTCGCATGAGCAACTTTGCCGGATGAATATCAAGGAGATCAATCAGTTGAGGGATGAAGAAGTTCAGGCCGAACTGCAACGGGCAAGCACTGAAAAGCGTAATTACTTTCTCTTTCGCCATCACCTTGCTGACGGCTCTCTGCGCGATGTGGAAGTATACAGCGGCCCCATTACCATTGAGCAAAAATCCTTCCTTTACTCTGTTATTCACGACATCACCGTTCGCAAGCAGGCTGAATCGAAGCTGATTGAAACATATAAACGCTTTTCTCAGGCCTTGGAAGCGACTCATGCAGGCGTTTGGGAGGTAGTTTTAGAGACAAACGAGAATATTTGGTCGGACGAGATATGGGAATTGTACGGGTTGGAACGAGGTGACAACAAACCATCCCATGAACTCTGGCAACATTCCGTCCACCCTCTTGACAGAGAGAGAATTTTTAAAACCGTTACAGATGCTGTAACCAAAGAGGCCGAAATAGCCGTAGAGTATCGCATCAATCACTTTGACGGAGCTGTTTGCTGGTTGATGGTACGTGGCATGCCGTTCTTTGACGAACAAGGCTGCCTGACGCGCTATATCTGCACAAGTATTGACATCACCGAGCGCAAGCTGGCTGAAAATAGGTTGCTTGAAAAGCAGAAGCGATTTAATCAGGCTTTGGAAGCCTCACATGCAGGTGTTTGGGAATGGGATGTGACAACCGGGGAGAATATATGGTCGGACGAGATATGGGAGTTGTATGGATTGGAACGAGGGAAGGAAAAACCATCGCATGTACTCTGGCGACGTTCCATACATCCCAATGACAGGATTGAGATCGTCCGGAATATTTTGAATGCTGCAAAAAATGCGAGTCTAATGGAAGTTGAGTATCGTGTTATTCACCTTGATAGCACGGTGCACTGGCTGATGGGACGGGGAATGCCGTTATTTGATGAAAAAGGCAAGGTCATTCGATATATCGGAACAAGTATTGATATCACCGAGCGTAAGCAGATAGAGCTTGAGCGTGAAAAACTGATGAAGAGTCGGGACGCATTTAATGCTGCTCTTGAAATAAGACATATAGGCTGGTGGGAACTTGATTTGAGCGATAACGTTGTATATCGTTCGCTTGAACATGAGCGTATTTTCGGCTATGAATCGCTTCGAACGCACTGGTCATATTCGACGTTTCTGGAACACATTATTCCCGAAGATCGTGCAATGGTAGCCTATCACTTCAAGAAAGCTGTTGAGAAACTTGCTGACTGGAATATAGAGTGCAGGATTCGACGTGCAGATGGTGAGGTTCGATGGATATGGGCGGTTGGGGGATATCAGTTTGACAAAACGGGCAATGCGATTCGTCTGTCAGGCATCATACAGGATATCACGCGGCGGAAGCACTTGGAGATAGAGAGAGAAAGTATGCAGGAGCAGCTTTTTCAGGCACAGAAAATGCAGATGGTTGGCCAGCTTGCCGGGGGTGTTGCCCACGATTTCAACAATCTGCTGCAGGTGATTCTCGGCCATACCGAGCTGGCCCTTGAGCACCATGACAGCTCCTATGATGATCTTAAGTCCATACAGAAAGCCGCGACCAACTCTGCAGAACTGACGAGGCAGCTCCTTGCATTTGCCCGGCGGAAGACGGTGTCGGCCCGGATTTTTAATCTGAATTCTTCAATAGAGGAATTGCTCCCCATTCTGAGACGCTTGATTGGCGAAAACATCACGCTCATCTGGCGACCCAACGTCAAGTATGCACTTGTTAAGCTTGATCCATCGCAGATCATCCAGATTCTTACCAACCTTTGTGTCAATGCCCGCGATGCCATTGCAAGCAACGGCACCATTACAGTCGAGACAAATAACATCCATCTTGACCAGGACACAATCAATGCAGGGCATACCTGTACCATCCCGGGCGATTATATAACGCTGAGTATCACCGATAACGGAGACGGTATTGATAAAAAGCTTCTGCCTCATGTTATTGAGCCATTTTTTACGACTAAGGAGGTTGGCAAAGGCTCCGGTTTGGGCCTTGCAACGGTCTACGGTATTGTCAAACAAGGCAACGGTTTTATTGACATACAGAGTGAAAAGGGCAAAGGAACCAGTATCATCATTTACCTGCCATTGCATCGGGAGCAGACGCAACTGGAAGCAAGTTCTGCTGAAGAGCGGGGATTGCAGCAGGGAAAAGGCATGATCCTGCTGGTTGAAGATCAAGCGGATATTCTGCACCTCTGCAGCACAATGCTTGTACATCAGGGATATACGGTTCTTGCCGCTTCAGGGCCTCAAGAGGCGATAGGACTTGCCGAGGTAAAGAGAGAGGCTATTGACCTGCTGGTGACGGATGTGATTATGCCGGAGATGAACGGTACCGATCTCTTCAATAAAATTCAACCGATTTGCCCGAAACTTAAAGTGCTCTATATGTCTGGTTTCACAACAGAACAACTCAGTCAGCACTTAGGTAGCGACGAAGGGGTAAACTTCATCGAAAAACCTTTTTCCATTACCTCTTTTACAAAAGTCGTCTATGATATCCTGAAAAATCGACCTGAAGAGTAACTGCTTCAACTGCTATATCACCAAATCACCACAAACGCATCATCCCCACTCTCATTCCCAAGCGATAGGTAACGGCGGCTCCTCCAAGATCAGGTCGCATATTGTGCAAGCTGCAAAAGGTAAGAGAGGTTAAGAATATTTATCCTTAAGGTTCACAACCCAGTAGCTGTTTCCGTTCGATGATATAAGATTTTCCAGAATCATGTGTTCGTAGAGATCACAATCTCCAGGCAAGGTTTTTCCATTGGATTCAATAGCTCGTTCAAGGACACTCCAAACAAATCGCTCAGTGATCGCATGTTCTTCAAGGGATACCCCATAAGGAGCGTATAGGTCAATAATATCTTGAGGGCTATCCCATTTTGCCCATTGTGGTCCACCGGTTTCGTTCTCGATATCCAGTATAATTTTTTTCAATGTAGCCATATACACCTTCTTTTTTTGTAACGATTCTATAGGAAATATCCGCAAAATATATTAAATATATATATGCAATCCCTCCTATTCATATAAAAAAGTGTATTAAAAATACAAAAAAGGAGATGTAGTCATGTCACTGGCACTTTTTAAAAGGGATCCCTTGAAGCTCTTTGAAAACGTATTTCATGACAATGTGTCGCCATTTGTTTCTTCATTAGCAGCTCTATCCTTCAAGGTTGATATCGGCGAGGATGATACAGCAATTTTCATTTAGACCGGTATGCCTGGTATCAACAAAGAGGATATCAAGGATTCGGTGGAAGATGATGCTTTCTATCAGCGCAGAAAGAATACAGAATGAAGAGGGAAAAGAAAAAAGAATATCACCGTATCGAATGTTCGTGGGGTTGCCTTAACAGAAGCTTTTCCATAGGCGAAAATGTTGATGCAGATAAAATTGAGGCGACTTACGACAATGGTGTTCTTAAAATTCCCTAAAGATCAATGGTGGGCAGAAATATTTCATTACAATTTCTAAACATTAGAAGCCATGTCACACAAATCATCAAAAAAAACAAAAAAAGAGTCTGAATCAGCTACATCAGAACTGACTCAAGAGCAGCGTGAAGAGCAGATCAGACTTGCCGCATATTACCGTTGGGAAGCAAAAGGAAAAAACCTCGGGTCCGATAAGGATGACTGGTTTGAAGCAGAAGATTCTCTTATTGAGGATTATAAAGACTAACTTCAATGTCTCGGCAATAGGTCACAAGGAGGTTTATGACCTCCTTTTTTTGTAAAATGGAGATTCAAGTGTCGTGAGACCATTTAAAGACAATCGTTCGGCTAGGCCAACATTGACTATCTAAGAAAATAATGGCAGCGCATACACAGCATATTTGCATTGAAGATAAATACTACCTTCCCTGCAATAAGAGAAAGACAATCATGCCAGCTCTATCTGACATTCTTTAGCATGCAGGGTCTAACAGTGTAACAACCTTTTCGATAAGTCCAGCGCCATTAAAAAGGATGATTCTAATCCAATAGACCACTCAGAGTTACGTCGGAAGGCTGAAGGACAGCTAAAAAAAAGCATAGTCACTCCTGATTCGCCAGCTTCGACAGCAGTTTATATGCGCTCGCAACAGTCTTTCAAGCATCGGAAAAAATGAGTGGCTTGGTCATTGCAAAGTGACAAGGGAATGCTCAAAAGCTAATTTTGAAATGGGTGTAAATGGGTGTATTTTTGGTTTATGCTTCGAACCGACACTCTTCAAATCACTCCAGAGATTCTGAACCTTATCGCTCAGATCGACGAATTCAAAGGCGCATGGCGTGCCTTGGGTACGCTTGCCCCTGATCGACTCTCAGCCTTACGCCGGGTCGCCACCATCGAGAGCATCGGATCGTCGACCCGTATAGAGGGGAGCAAACTATCCAATCGTGAAGTGGAGCGCCTCCTTTCCAACCTGGCAATACAGTCTTTCAAAACACGTGACGAGCAGGAAGTTGCAGGTTATGCAGAGCTGATGAACCTGGTATTCAGCTCGTGGCAAGATATCCCCTTCAGCGAGAACCACATCAAACAGTTACATCAGATCCTGTTACGACACAGTGAGAAAGATACCCGGCACCGGGGACATTACAAAACCAACTCAAACAGTGTCGCGGCCTTTGATGAAAATGGCAAGCAGATCGGTATCGTGTTCGAGACAGCGACCCCATTCAACACTCCATTTCTGATGGAAGAATTGGTAACCTGGGTTAAGGATGAACGTGAGAAGGCGCAACTGCATCCGCTGCTGATCATCGCTATCTTCGTGGTGGTATTTCTCGGAATCCATCCGTTCCAGGATGGCAACGGACGGCTCAGTCGCGTTCTGACCACCTTGCTGTTACTTCAGGCGGGGTATACCTACGTACCTTACAGTTCATTGGAAAGTTGTAGTCGGAAATTAAAAATCATCCAATTTCGGAAATTAGCAATCACCCAGGCAGCGGGTTTAAATTACGTCATTTCAAAATGATTTGCTACCACTTATTGAAGCGATAGATGCTTTTTTCTACGGTTGGCCCCTCCTTC
>CAIXLG010000036.1 GCA_903920215.1 uncultured Chlorobiaceae bacterium | reverse complement strand
CGCTACCATTAATTCAGAGCAGGTTCAAAGTTCTTTTCAGGAACTCGGCAAGTTATGGAAAAATCTGCTTGAAAACCTGAACTCAACAGTCAGCTCCGGTCAGGTGCAGAACTTGTTTGCCAATGTAAATTCCGGACTCGGGCAGCTGGTGAACAACATTGTTTCATCTGGAATGCCGACAGGCCAGGATCGTCACAGAAAGGAGATCACACAAATTCCATTCTCCCAGAAAGAGATTGTGCTGGAAATAAAGGCTCCTGCTCCAGAAGTAAAAGCTGCTATACCTGTAGCGGCACCTTCTGCACCTGCAGCGAAACCTAAAATCTGATCATTACAAGAACAGGTCAGTTTCATATTGCAATTACTGAAATATCAGAGCTGTATTGAATCTTTTTTAATCGTCCGTACAGTTGTTTTGTTTCAGTAATTTACTGATACATCTTTCTGCTATACCGGCCCCCATCAAAACAAAGATAACGTTGAAAGAGGATCATAAAAGCAACAAGCAGACCAGCAAGCCAGTGGATGAATCAAGGAAAAGGGTTGTTCTTATCGCTGATGACGACAATACCTCCCGCCGGATTCTAACCCATTATGTTCAAAAAATGGGATATACCGCTGTGTCGGCTGAAGACGGAGAGGAGTGCATACGATGCATTTCCGACCAGCCTTTTGACGTTATTCTCCTTGATATAAATATGCCGAAGAAGGATGGCTTTGAAGTGATGCTGCATTTAAAAGCGCACAACATTTCAACGTCTGTCATTATGGTTACCGCCTCCAATGACATCCCGCAGGCTGTAAAATGTATAAAACTTGGCGCATACGAGTACCTGACCAAACCTCTGGATATTGAGAGGCTTGAAATTGTCATGCGCAATGCACTTGCTGAAGCAACCCTCAAAAACCAGGTTCAGCAACTGAAGAAAGAACTGAAAAACAAGGAACTGTTTCAGAGTATTATCGGAGAAAGCAGTGCACTCAAAGAAACCATGGAACAGGTCCGGCAAGTCATGAATACTGACTTGAACGTGCTTATTCTTGGCGAAAGCGGTACGGGAAAGGAGTTATTTGCACAAGCCATTCATTACGGCAGCATAAGAAAGAATGGTCCCTTTGTTTCAGTCAACTGTGCTGCGATTTCAAACAATCTGGCTGACAGCCTGCTTTTCGGTCATGTCAAAGGATCATTCACCGGTGCAGACAAAGATCATATCGGCTTTTTTGAACAGGCCAACAATGGCACGCTTTTTCTTGATGAGATCGGTGATATGGATTCGGATGTACAGGCAAAAATTCTCAGGGTGATGCAGGAAAGAAAGATTCGAAAAGTAGGGGAAAAAGCGGAAAAGGACATCAACATCCGTATCATTTCAGCTACCAACCGGGATTTTTCACTCGCTATAAAAAACAATATCTTCCGCGAAGATCTCTACTACCGCCTGGAAGAATTTCTACTGTTCATACCGACACTTCGCGACAGAGCTGAAGATATCCCCATTCTTGCCCAACATTTTTTAGACGAGTTTGCAAAATCAAACCACATTGAAGCGCTCAAGTTTGATCCGGAGGCTCTAAGGATTCTGGAAAGCTACCAATGGCCAGGAAACATCCGTGAACTTAAGAATGCAGTTCAACGATCAGCAGTTATCCGAAAAGGAAGCATCATTGATACCTTGCGTACAGCTTTCGTGCCTGGGTCAACACATGCCAACGCTACCGAGAAAACATTGTCTGAATCACTCAACGAAACAGCCACACCGACACACAAAAAAAGTGACTCGTGGTCTTTTTCGCTTGAAGAGAACGAAAGGAATGCAATTATTAAGGCTTACAAGGCTTCCCATGGAAATCTCACAAAAACAGCCCGTATGCTCGGCATAGGACGAGCGACTCTTTACAGAAAACTCACTAAATTCGGTCTTGAAAATCTGAAATCGAACTAACCCTTATTTTCCTGACCCTCCGGGTTATTTCTGCTGTTTGCGGTGGATACCGGTTCCGGTATGACCAAAGCCTCCGTCACCCCGCACTGTCGTACCAAGCTCTCCAACTTCTTCGAAGCAAACCTGTTCAACTTTTGCAACCACCATTTGTGCAATGCGATCGCCATGACAAACGGTAAACGGGTTTTGGCCATAGTTTATAAGAATTACCTTAACCTCCCCCCTGTAATCGGCATCAATAGTTGCCGGGGTATTAGGAAGTGAGATCAGTGAGCGCAGTGCGAGGCCGCTTCTTGGACGGAGTTGCGCCTCATATCCTTCGGGCAGTTCAAGAGCAAAGCCGGAGGGGATCAACGCTGTTGTAAAAGGCTCTATAGTTATCGAGTCTTCAAGACATGCGGAAATATCCATTCCTGCAGCATGGGCAGTTGCATAAACGGGGAGTACCGCTTGTTTGTTAAGGCGAACAATCTTTACTTTCAGCATTGGAGAGGGAATGTGATATTTTTCATTTTCTTCACGGATTCAAATATAACAGGAATAATGACAAGGCAATTGGAAAGTTCAGCTGAACAAGTGTATGCGCTTGCATTCGGCGCTCATCCTGATGACGTTGAACTGGCATGCGGAGCCACTCTTCTGAAAATCATGAGTGAGGGTCGTACTGTTGCTGTATGCGATCTGACAAGAGGAGAGATGGGCACACTCGGAACCGCGGAAACGAGGAAATGTGAAGCTAAAGCAGCAGCTGAAGTTATGGGGTACGAGAGTCGTTCCTCCCTTGACCTGGGAGATTCAAAATTATTCTATACTGAAGAAAACCTGACGGAGATTATCAGGGTCATCAGGCACTTCAGGCCGGACGTGGTTTTTGCCAACCCGCCTGATGAACGGCACCCCGACCACTCGAAAGCCTCCAGGCTGGTTACCGATGCCTTTTATTATGCAGGCCTTCAAGAGCTTCAGACAACCATGAACGGAACTGTGCAGAAGCCCCACCGGCCTCAACACCTGCTTTACTATGTCCAGTTCAAACACCTTGATCCAGACGTCATTGTTGATGTTTCGGAAACCTTTGAGGCATCCAGAAAGGGAGTGCTTGCCTTTGGTTCGCAGTTTTACCGCAAAGGAAGTACGGAAGAGCCTAAAACGCTGATTAATCGCAAGGAATTTCTTACCGGGCTTGAAGCACGAGCCAGGTATTTCGGCGAACAGATTGGCGTTATGTACGGCGAAGGGTTCCTGCTTTCAGGAACCATGGGGATTAGTTCATTCAGTAGTGCATTTGAGGGAAAATTCTTAAAGTGATGAGTTATTAAGTGCTGAGTTCTGAGTGCTGAGTGCTGAGATTGTATATAGTGGGCAGTGAAGAAAATCCTGCTTGTCAGCTCGTTCAATTGTTTTTCAATTGTGTAACATTGTATTGTGAATATTATCAGTAATCTGTAAAGGAGTCAATGGATGTGCCGAACGGCATATAACCGTTGCAACTGAATCACTTAAATTGCACTTGATTTTTTCCATATACGATTTGAAATCCTTATGCCTGATCCATCACTATGGCCAAAGACGATAGAAAAAGCGATAGAGCGTATTATCGCCTCAATGAGTGAAGAGGAAAAAAGCGAGCTCAGGAATACTCACGAAAAGGAGTTGATCAATTTTCATTTTGGTCTGGGGTGGGTAATCCGCAACGAGTTCGGCCTGTATCAAGGCAACGATGCTTTATTGAAAGCATGTGCCCGCTCAAGGCATAATGCTTTCGAAAGGCTGCTTTTCATGAATGACCGTGATGAAGCATCGGGATTTATCATCGAAGAGGTATGGAAACGGCTTAACAGTGTTACTCACCCCTGACCCACCGCCCTGAGTGATTTTTTTTAATATACAGCATCAAGGGGAAAACCTTTTTTTATTACTGTTTTCTCTTGGAAGTCAACAGCTGTATGCTTTATTGTAAATACTCAGGTGATCAATCATGAAGAGTGAAGGAAAAGAGATGTCCACTGCCACAATGAATGTCTTGATCGTTGATGACGAGAGCAACATCAGAAAAACCATGATGATGTTTTTCGAGATCAGGAATCACAAAGTCACTACGGTATCCAACATTCAGGATGCCTTGACTGAGGCGCGGTTACAGATATTCGATATTGCATTCGTAGATATCCGGTTAGGCCTGGAGAGTGGACTTGATCTGGTGTCTTCTCTGCTGGCCCAGTCACCATGGCTGAAGATTGTCGTCATAACGGCTTTCGCATCAGTGGATACAGCTGTTGAAGCGATGAAACGCGGGGCTGCAGATTATCTGCCAAAACCATTTATGCCGGGTCAGCTCAAACTCGTTCTTGAAAGACTTGCTTCAATCCGGATGCTTGAACAGCGCATCACCCTTCTTCAGGACGATCTGAACCGTAAAGATCCGGATGCATCACTGCGCTCCAGTTACCCGCCAATGCAAAGGGTGATAGAACTATCCCGACAGGTTTCAGCTTCCGATGCGGTTGTGATGCTTAGGGGACCGAGTGGTACGGGAAAAACCATGATTGCCCGATTCATCCACTCATGGAGTCATAGGTCCGACAAACCATTCGGTGTTATTTCCTGCCCGTCACTGAACCAGGAGCTTCTTGAAAGCGAGCTGTTCGGTCATGTAAAGGGAGCGTTTACCGGCGCTCTTCGAGACAATCCCGGGCGTGTCGCAAGTTGCGAGGGTGGAACCCTTTTCCTTGATGAAATAGGTGAACTTCCGCTTCCAATCCAGTCGAAACTGCTGCGTTTCATTCAGGAGCGGGAATATGAGCGTGTCGGCGATCAGCACACCCGAAAAGCAAATGTTCGTATTATTGCAGCCACAAATGTTGATCTGGAGTCCGCCGTGGCTTCAGGTCGTTTCCGCGAGGATCTCTATTATCGCCTCAATGTTATTCAGATAACGCTTCCTTCCCTGGCCGAGCGTTCAGGGGATGTCGAAGAGATTGCCGGAAACATGCTTGCATTTTTCAATGCCCAGAACCACAAGGCCATTCAGGGATTCAGCCCTGAGGTATTGCGCATTTTTCGCGATTATGGCTGGCCGGGCAACATCCGCGAGCTCCGAAATGTGGTTGAACGGGCGGTGATCCTTTGTACGACCGCTGTTATCGGTGAAGAACTTCTACCCGAAACAATTGCCTCCACCTTGCCGCCACAGATTAAAATCGGTGATAGAATAACGCTGGAAACTCTCGAAGAGCTGCATATTCGCAGGGTACTTGCTTCGACCTCCTCAGTACAGGAATCTGCTGAGGTACTGGGCATCGACAAGGCAACACTTTGGAGAAAACGCAAGCAGTTCGGGCTTTAATCGCACTCCCCTTTCCCCCTCTTGTTTCAATTTTGACGCTGCCCACTGGTGGACGTTGAATTTTGCACTCTCACGCCCTTGGCGACCGTGCAATTTACACCCCGAATCCCCTCTTTATCGACCGCATCTACCCGGTTTTCCTTGATTCTGTGTCTGGCACGTTATTTGTAAAAGAGCAGATAAAGATTGAATCATGAAAATCGGAATCAGACAGAAACTTTTGTTCGGATTGAGCGGCATGCTGGTCATCGTTGCAGCAATCAGCTTTGTGACCATCCGCCAGATCGACATGCTCGGAAAATCCCTGGCCATCGTACTGAAAGAGAATTACCAGAGCGTGGTGGCCTCTCAGGATATGAAAGATGCGCTGGACAGTATCAACAGTGCGGAGCTTAACTCGTTTCTCGGCAATCACGACAAGGATATGCAGATAATGGTGAACAAACATAAAGCGAAGTTCATCAATGCACTTGATCGCGAACTGCACCTTATCACCTTGCCGGGCGAGCAGGAGCGTGCTGATCGGATTCAGCATCTGTCAAAAGAGTATTTCAGCATACTTCCCAAGGTTATGGAGAGTTCAATAAGCGAGCCGGATCGCCGGACGCTCTATTTCACAAGGCAGGTACCAGTATTCAACGAAATCAAAAAAGTTGCCCAGGAGATTCTCAATATGAATCAGGCAAACATGATTACAGAAAAAAATGCGACACAAAGCCTGGCGATTTCAGCCCGATGGAGGATGCTTTCCGTCAGTTTGGCCAGCGTTCTCTTCTCCATACTGCTGAGTTATCAAATTCACCGTTGGGTGTTCCATCCTTTACGGCGTTTGATTGAAACGACAGAAGAGATCCGCCGCGGCAATCTTGAAGTTGTTCTGCAGACGGCTGCCCATGATGAAGTAGGTCAGCTGTCGCGTTCGTTCAATGCCATGCTGATTGCTCTCCGTCAGAATCGTAACAGTGATATGGCGAATCTGATCCGGAGCCGCAAGTTGACAGAAGATGTGTTCCGAGTATTACCTGTGCCGGTTGCTGTGCTTGATTCACAAGGAGAGGTCAGGGTTTCAACCGAAACGGCAGTCCAGCTTTTTGGCCTGAAACCGGGAGTTTCGGCAAGAGAACTTCCATTTTCCTGGATTTCGGGGCTGCTTGACAAATCGTTTGCTACCCGGAAACCTGCTTCCCTTGACGACAAGGGTTATGTGCAGCAATTCGTCAGCAACAAGGAATATTTCTTCAAGCCTGAAGCAGTGCCAATCATCTCAACATCAGATCCGGAATCAGGTGATGGCGACGGCACAATTCTGATAATGAGCGATGTGACGCAAATGCACGAACAGCAGGAGATGAAGCAGGGGATGCTCTCCACGGTGTCGCATCAGCTCAAAACTCCACTGACCTCGCTGCGCATGTCGATTCACCTGCTGCTTGAAGAAGAGGTAGGTGTCCTGAATACGCAACAGACCGAATTGATGGTTGGAGCCCGGGAAGATTGTGAGCGCCTTGTCGAAATGCTCGATGATTTGCTCGATCTCAACCGTATCGAATCGGGCAAGGCATACCTTGAACCCCGACCAGTGCAGCCTTCCCTTCTTGTTCGGGAAAGCATGGAGCCTTTTTTGAGTGAGGCTAAAGACCGCAACGTCACCCTTACGGAGGCCATAGCCGATGACTTGCCGGATGTATTTGCTGACCCGGTAGGTATCCGGCATGTTTTTGCAAATCTCTTTTCCAATGCTCTGCGATTTACCAGCCCCGGCGGAACCGTGAGGGTAGGAGCCGGAAGGGTGGAGAACTTTGTCCGATTCTTCGTCGAAGATACTGGATCAGGAATTGCTTCTGAACACATGGCTTATTTGTTTGAGCAGTTTTTCAGGGCGCCTGGTCAGGATGTGCGTTCCGGTGTCGGCTTGGGGCTTTCCATAGTCAAGGAGCTCGTCGAAGCTCAAGGCGGGATGGTCTTTTCACAAAGCCAGCCAGGTAAGGGATCCCTGTTCAGCTTCACGTTGCCGATCCATAAACATCAGGTTTCAACCGGTGAGCTTCCGATAAACGGACGGGCATGAAGACGATAAACATTCACAAGGGAGTCTATCTGGAGTTACTGATTTTTCTACTGTTGTCTTGATTCATCAATTATTCGGAGGTTGCTATGGAGTATTTCGTCTTACCAGTTCTTGTTGCCTGTGCGGTCTATCTCATGATCGCCGTTGTGTCACCCGAAAAATTTTAAAGGAGTTCTTTATGCAACTACTCATGCTGCTTCTCTTTATTGCCTTGCCTGTTCTGCTTTCATGGCCGCTGGGCCGTTTCATGACAGCAGTCATGAATCCTCCGATCAACTCCAGTGATGGCCGGATGGAAATCCTTCTGAGAAAAACCGGCGGAAGGATGCTCGACAGAGAACAGGATTGGAAAGGCTACCTGATCTCCATGCTCTTCTTCAACGCCATCATGTTCACTGCTGTTGTCCTCATGCTTGCGCTGCAGCAGATGCTTCCACTCAATCCTGACGGCAGGGGCCCTCTTGAAGCAAGCCTTATTTTCAATACGGCGGCTTCATTTGTGACCAACACCAACCTGCAGCATTACGCCGGTGAAGTTTCGATGAGCTATTTTTCCCAGCTTTTCGCCCTGACCTGGCTGCAGTTTGTTTCAGCCGCAACGGGCATCGCCTGCTTTACCGCATTGGCCAGGTCACTGGCAGGCAGAACACTTGTCGGCAACTTTTACCGCGATCTGCTCCGCTCAACCCTCTTCATTCTGCTGCCGCTTTCGATAGTGGTAGCTCTTCTCCTCGTTGTTGGAGGAGTGCCCATGACATTTGAAGGAGCAGCCGCAGCCAGAACGCTCGAAGGAGCGATGCAGACCATCGCCCGGGGACCGGTGGCAGCAATGGTAGCCATCAAACAGCTCGGCACGAACGGAGGCGGATTTTTCGGTCCCAACTCGACGCATCCTTTCGAAAACCCATCGTTTCTGACCAATTATATCGAATGTATAAGCATTCCTCTGATTGCTATGGCAACAGTATGGATGTTCGGACGCATAACCGGTCGGATGCGCCATGCCGCAGTGATTTTTTCTGTAATGCTTCTGCTGCTCGTCCTGAAATCGGGCATCGCGCTCAATCTGGAAAGCTCTCCTGCTATGGCTTTCAAGGGATTGCCAATTGAGAGCGTATCGAATCTCGAAGGTAAAGAGCTGCGTTTCGGACCTTCCGGAACAGCTGCAATGTGGGCTGCCGTCACAACAGCTACCAGCAATGGCTCAGTCAACTGCATGCACGACAGCCTCAATCCGCTAACCGGCCTGGTGCCGCTCGCAGGCATGTGGCTGAATGTGATTTTCGGTGGCGTGGGGGTAGGATTCATCAACATGTTCATCTTCATTATCGTCGGAGTCTTCATCTGCGGCATGATGGTCGGAAGGACACCCGAATACTGTGCCCGAAAGGTGGAAACACATGAAATGAAGCTTGCACTGCTAGCGCTGCTGGTCCATCCGCTACTGATCCTTGTCGGGACCGCCCTGTTCGCATCCACCACCTGGGGTGCAGGCACCGTGCTCAATAAGGGCGCACATGGATTCAGTGAGATTCTCTATGAGTTCAGTTCGGCGGCAGCCAACAACGGCTCGGGATTCGAAGGCCTCGGCGACGGTACAGTGCCATGGAATATAGCCACAGGACTGGTCATGCTGCTGGGGCGTTTTATCCCCATCATTCTACCGCTGGCAATCGCAGGCTCAATGGCTGCAAAAAAACCTGTTCCGGAAACCACGGGGACGCTTCGCATTGATACCCCGCTTTTTGCTGTCGTCATTCTTGGAAGCGTGCTTCTGATCGGCGCACTGCTCTTCATGCCTGTCGCAGTGCTTGGACCGGTAGCCGACTATCTTTCGACTTCTATTCAATAAATGAATCCTGAAACAATGATGAATAACCTTAACAGCATTAACCCTGAGAGCATGCAAGAGAGTCTGCCGGGTAAAACAGAACGGAGAAAAGCACGCAATGCCTCGATATTCGAAGGGTCCCTGGTCAGTGCAGCAGTAGTGCAGTCGTTCAGGATGCTCAATCCAGTGGTTATGGCCAAAAATCCTGTCATGTTCATTACCGAAGTCGGGGCGGTTTTGACAACGGCAATTACAGTGTATGACGCCTCGCTCAACAAACCGGGGTTGATCTACAATCTGGCCGTGCTGCTGGTGCTATGGGTGACCGTCCTCTTTTCAAATTTTGCGGAATCGCTTGCCGAGGCTCGTGGAAAGGCTCAGGCAGACAGCCTCAAACGCACACGCCAGAACACGGCGGCAAACAGGTTTCGTGATGGCAAAGTGACGCAAGTCAACTCTGACGAACTTAAGGAAGGCGATCTTGTCGTCGTTTCAGTCGGCGAGCTTATTCCCGGTGACGGAGAGGTTGTCGAAGGCGTTGCAATGGTCGATGAATCGGCCATCACAGGAGAATCAGCACCAGTCGTAAGGGACGCTGGTGGTGACCGGTCGGGGGTCGTGGGTGGAACCAGGGTGATCTCCGACCGGATTATTGTAAAGATTACCGTTTCGGCTGGAAACTCGTTCCTCGACCGGATGATTGCCCTGGTTGAAGGAGCCGTGCGACAGAAAACGCCAAACGAACTCGCCTTGACGGTGACGCTAGCCGGATTGACCCTTGCGTTTCTGATGGTGACGGGTACGCTCTGGCCGATCGGCAGATATTTCGGAATCACTCTTTCAGTACCAACCTTGGTTGCACTGCTGGTATGCCTCATTCCGACCACCATAGGAGCCTTGCTTTCTGCCATAGGGCTCGCAGGCATGGACAGGGCTCTGTCGGCCAATGTACTTGCCAAAAGCGGCAAGGCCGTCGAGCTTGCTGGCGACATCGATACATTGCTGCTCGATAAAACCGGCACGATTACGATGGGTAATCGCCAGGCAACCAGCTTCATTCCACTGAAGGACGTCGACTCCAGCTATCTTGCCAGGGTAGCCATGGAATCATCATTCAGCGACGAGACTCCTGAAGGACGCTCCATTGTGACACTTGGCGAAAGCATCCTGAAGTCAGAAGCACCCAGGGAAACATCGACTGCCGAAGTTATTCCCTTTTCGGCCCAGACCCGACTGAGCGGTCTTGATTTTCCCGACGGAAGAAAGCTGCGCAAGGGTTCAAGCGATGCGGTAAAAAAATATATCACTGACCAGGGCGGCACCTTTCCCGGGGAACTTCAGGCAATTGTCGATACTGTTGCCCGTAAAGGTATGACTCCGCTTGCTGTTGTCGATGGCAACCGGGCGCTTGGGGTGATTGAGTTGTCCGATGTGCTCAAGCCTGGTATAACAGACCGGTTCAAACGGTTGCGTTCCATGGGACTGCGGGTCGTGATGGTGACCGGCGACAATCCGCTCACTGCAGCTGAAATCGCAAGGCAGTCAGGTGTCGACGACTATATAGCAGAAGCGAAACCCGAAGATAAACTCCAGTATATCCGCACCGAGCAGCAGAAGGGACGTCTTGTCGCCATGATGGGTGACGGAACGAACGATGCGCCGGCCCTTGCGCAGGCAGATATCGGGGTAGCCATGAATTCCGGAACACAGGCGGCAAAAGAGGCAGGGAATATGGTCGATCTTGACAGTGATCCTACAAAGCTGATCGAGATCATCGAAATCGGCAAGCAGCTCCTGATGACCCGTGGAGCGCTGACCACCTTTTCCATCGCCAACGACGTTGCAAAATATTTCGCCATCATTCCAGCGATGTTTCTGCTGGCCATCCCCGGACTTCGTGTGCTGAACATCATGCAGCTCTCGACGCCGGGCAGCGCAATTCTTTCTGCGTTGATTTTCAATGCGATAATCATTCCCATGCTCATTCCGATAGCCATCAAGGGGGTAAAATACCGTCCTCTCGGGGCTGAAGCGCTTTTGCGGAAAAATCTGCTCGTTTATGGTGTCGGCGGTGTCGTGGTGCCTTTTGTCGGCATCAAGCTGATCGACATAATGTTATCAATAACCGGTTTGTTCTGAAGGAGTACCATCACATGAAAACCACACTTATGGAAGATACAGGAGCCAATATTGCGGCATCGCTCAGAATTGCACTTGCGACTATTGTGCTGTGCAGTGGGCTCTATCCGCTCTTCATATTCAGCTTTGCCCACTTTGCAGTGCCAGAGGCCGCTTCAGGCTCACTGGTTCGAAACCAGGCAGGAAAAGTTGTCGGCAGCAGGCTTATTGCCCAGGCATTCACGAAGCCGGGCTATTTCTGGCCACGTCCATCGGCTGTAAAGTACACCGCAGAAGCAGCAGGGGGAAGCAATCTCTCTCCTGCAGGTCCCGAAGTGCGCGAACGTGCGCTGAAAACAGTTAAAGAGTATGGTGCCGACTCCCGGCACCCTCTTCCTGCGGATCTTGCTGCAACATCCGGCAGCGGGCTTGATCCCCTCATTACCCTTCGGGCAGCTCTTTTTCAAGCGTCGAGGGTTGCTCATGCCAGAGGGATGGCTCTTTCAGATGTCGAGGCGGCAATACGTCGCCACGCTGACGGACAAAAGATCCTGGGGTCAGGAGAGGGCTTGGTCAATGTGCTGGTGTTGAACATGGAACTCGATGCAGCCGGGAAAACCACTATGGTTCCCCGATAGTAAAAACTGGAGGTATATCCTATGGAAGAAAACAGGGCGGATAGCTTTCTGCGCTTGATACAACGCTCGCAGCGCGGTCGCCTGAGGATTTACCTCGGGTACTGCGCCGGCGTAGGAAAAACCTACCAGATGCTGCTCGAAGCAAAGCGTCTTCTCGGACAAGGGGTCGATGTCGTTGTGGGTATTGTCGAAACACACGGCAGAAAAGAGACGGAAGCCCTGCTCGATGGCCTTGATATCATTTCCCGGAAAAAGTTGACCTATCGGGGCATTGAAATTACGGAAATGGACATCGATGCCATTATAAAGCGTCATCCGGCAGTGATAATGGTCGACGAACTTGCCCATACCAATGTTCCTGGCTCCAGGAATGCGAAGCGGTATCAGGATGTCGAGGAGATTCTGGCGGCCGGGATTCATGTGGTTTCGACACTCAACATCCAGCATCTGGAAAGCCTCTATGAAACCGTCGAGCAGGCCACCGGCGTCAAGGTCAAGGAGCGTTTACCCGACCGGATGGTGATTCAGGCTGATCAACTGGTTAATATCGATATCGCAACGGATGACCTCTTGCAGCGCATGAAAGAGGGAAAAGTCTATATGGCAGGCAAGACTGAGTCGGCGCTCCTGAATTTTTTCAGGCAGGAAAATCTTGAACAGCTCAGAGAACTGACCCTTCGTGAGGTGGTTGCCCAAATCGACTCGAAGCGCAGCAGCCCCGAGCAGAATGAGCCGTCAACCAGTCCGGATCAGGTTATGGTCTGCCTCAGTTCAAAGTCGGAAAACAGCGCGGCCTTGCTGCGATATGCTTCACGAATCGCCGGCCGACTGAACCGCAACTGGTATGCCGTCTATGTCCAGAGCCTTTCAGAAAGCCCTGAAATGATCGATGCCGGCATCCAGCGCAAATTGTCCAATACTCTTGCCCTTGCCCAGCAGCTCGGAGCAACCGTTTTTACCTACAAGGGCAACGATTTTGTTTCAACCGTCCTTCAGTTCGCCAGAGAGTACAGAGTTGGCAATATTGTGGTCGGCAATTCAGGAAAACAGGTTCCCCTCTGGCACCGTTTGATCGGCAGGCGCAGTATAACAGAACGACTGATACAGGAGAGTCTAGGGATCACCATAATCGTGCCTGACATTCGCAGCCAGGATAATCTCCAAAAGAAAAAACGCGCCGCCGATTATCTCTCGGGTATTCCTTTCAATCTGCCGAGTAAACAGCCGCCGCCGGACGACAGGGAGAGTGCGATTATTCAGGCCAATGTTCTGCTCTGGAATGAGGTGCTTGAAAAGGATGTTGCCATTCGCCAGTTGCTCGAAAAGCTTTGCACGACGCACTCCTCGATTCCGTTCGATTATGCATGGAGAGCGATACTCGAACGGGAAAAACAGGGAGTAACCTTTATCGGCGAAGAAATTGCCATACCCCATGCCCGGCTTGAAGGGATTGAATCTGCCGTTCTTGCAATCGGGGTCAGCAAGCTCGGAATTTATGATCCCGGATCCAACAATACGGCAACACTTATGTTTCTCATGCTCTCGCCAGTCACTCAACCTGACAGTCACGTCAAGCTGCTTGGGATGCTCTGCAAAATGGCTGGAGACAGCCAATGGCGAGCCTCCATGCGTCAAGCCGGCTCAGAAGAGGAGGTCATGCACATTATTCGATACTGGTTAGCTGAACAGAAAAAGAAATGAAGTGCCAGTTGTGTTAACACATTACAGAATAACAGAATACACTAAATTTTGCTTTAAATGTTAACATGGAGGAAAGATGTCAAAGGAACAGGTAATCGCGTGGTGGGATACTCAATCAATTCCAGAACGGTGGTGCGTTGATGTTATGCAAAAAAACAACGAAGGAGAGTTCGCAGTAGTCCTCAAAAGCGGAACCCCCGATTTCCCGATCAAGGTCGAGGAGTTTGGACCGTTTGAGGAGGACACATTAATCTATTCGCTTAAGACCACCTTCCCTTCTGCGGAAATCTGCCTGAAGTTTTGAGATGATTTTTATTCATATGTTACTGGGCAAGATAGGGTATCACTATCAAACCAGCTGCAACTAACTGGTTGGATGAAATGACCTCATAAGGCGAGTTCCAGGGTTCTTACAGAACTCGCCTCACCATAGGATTCCTAACGTTGAGCTGCTGCTGATGATTCATGGAAATCATATGCATGTAATGATGAGTCTTTAATGAACAGTGACTCATCACCGCTTTCACCAGTCCGGATTCTGTAGGCTCCTGAAATCTCAGAGACAAAGATCTTGCCGTCTCCAACCTCTCCGGTCGGCGCATGCTTTAAAATACACTTGATGGTTTTCTCGAAATTAATGTCGCGCACAACGATTGATAGTAATCGCCTGGAAATGAGCGACGTCTCTCTGATACTCCCCCGGAAGATTTCTTTTTTGAATTTTGTGTCATTACCCTGGCCGGTAACGTCCCACCAGGAAAAGAAATCAACATCAATCTCATGGAGAGCTTGCTTCAACTCTTCATACTTGCTTGCCCGAATGATAGCCTCAATTTTTTTCATGGTTTTATTTTGGTTTGGTTATAACAACAAGATTCAGTTCTGATCAAAAAAGTTGAAAAAAGCGGTGTGTTCTCGCGACATCAATCTCTCCCGGAATTCTCCCTTATTCAAGTTCGATTTTGATTTTAGAATGGGGAAATTCAGCTCTGAGCGCATTGAGTAAAAGGTCCTCCTGAATTGGCCCAAATTGATCAACATTGACAGGGAAGTAGGGACTTTCACTTCCGTAAACAAACTCATATTTTCCGCCGGGGCTTTTTTTCAGATACTCAACACGCCACCCTTCTCTATCCCCAAGAGTTCCCCACCGAACAAGAATCAAATCATCTGTCATATTGCCTCCTTGTTTCACCGATTCTTTATCTGAAGACACATTTAATTCTGCAACTCTCATGCCAATGAAATTTTTGTGTAATAACAAGCACTTGGCAACTTTAAATACACCCCTGTGGTTGCATATTTCAATTATCTGCTATTTGGCAAGGTGCATTATTCAATACAGCCATAGAGAGAGAGGTTTATTATCCGGGTGGGATAAGAGGTCGGAGAACTTCACTTATACCGGTAACAATAACTGGATTGGTGCAGTATTAAAATCTGTTCAGGTTGAAGGCGGAACGGATATAGAGTTGTGCGGATGAATCTTGGCAAGGGGGTGGAAACTGAGGTCAAGTGCAGTCGAAGCTGTTAACGCGGTTTTGAATTTGGCGGCAGTTGGAATTCCGCGCCTGACCGGTGCTTTTTTTTGCTGGACTATCAACCACTCACCCGCCAGGGTCTGATGAAATAAAGGCAATCAAAGCATGACTGACAATCCGCACAAAGATGAAGGCGGATAGCGTTTTTTGAAGTGAATCCAATTGAGACTGGCAGGAGTGCCAGCGGCGGAGCGCCGGTTGCTGCTAAAGACCCCGGGGGCTACACATGGAGTGTAGATAAGACACAGCATGTGGTCTACCTGGGAACCGATGAGCACATCCATGAGCTGTGGTTTAACGGTGCCTGGCATCACAACGATCTGACTCTTGCTTCAGGCGAGTCAACGCTGGCTGCCGGTGAGCCGCGAGGCTATACCTGGGACGTGGACAAGACTGAACACGTGATTTTTCGAGGCAAGGACGGCCGCATCTACGAGCTGTGGCTGTAGTTGTAAACTGGAGGCTCGGAAAGATAGCCCCGCTTGATTGGACAGGAGCTCCACCGGGATAAGTGGAGTCTTGCGGTGTAATGTTTCCAAGGCGTCGCTGCCGACTTGCAGCCAAATAGTATCAAAGGTTTAGGGACATTATGTGAGCTTACCTGCTTACATAATGTCCTGTATTTTTTCCGTACAGAAGCCTCCATCACACACTCGTTACCAGTATTTTACATAAATATGTAACTGGAAAATTGACGAATGTGAGATAAAAAAATTTCACCTGATATCCCGCCGAACAGAATTTGCAGAGCAAATGGAGACAGCCCGTCGCGGCATGTCAAAAAAGTATATTATTCGGATCGCACGGGAATAAGAAGGAAACTACGGCAGTGTTGTGCTACAAACGGGACGATGATGCTTAGCGTGTATTTTTCCAATTACGAAAGTGCCGATTAGCTAGATCCCCCGTAACAACCATCAAAACCCCAATCAGACAGCTCCCTGGTCGAGTTTTACTCCATTGGCGTCAAGAGAGAGCTTATCATGAAACACAGTTATACAATTTCCTCCATCTCTCTTTGATTTGTACATTGCAATGTCTGCATGCTTCATCAACGATAGCTCGTCCCGGCCATGAATGGGGAACACGGCGATACCCATGCTGCATGAAATATTGATGGTATGCCCTTCTATTTCGAATGGCTTCTTTAATGAGGACAAGATTTTTTCTGCAGTTGCAACAGCATTCGAAATTTCAGCAATATGGGGTAGCAACACAACAAACTCATCGCCACTGAGGCGAGCAAGAGAATCCCCACCTCTTTGCAATTTTTCGCTTGTTCGGCTTGCCACCTCTTTCAGTAATAAATCACCGATATAATGGCCATATGTATCATTAACCATTTTGAACTTATCGAGATCAAATAGCATCAATGCTGCCATTGTTCTGTTCCGTTGACCTTGGGCAAGAGCCTGAGTTATCCGGTCAGAGAGAAGACGACGATTTGGAAGACCTGTCAAAGAATCATGCATGGCAAGATCTTCAATAACAAAGTTCTGCTCCTTCAATAGTTCATTCTTTTTGTCAGCAATTTTTTTAGCGACAATATCCCAGGCGATATCTGCCAGGGTCGATACCCATTTGACATCATCCTCATCATATTCAGTGCACTTGTTGCCAACCCCGACAATCGCAACGACTTTATCATCACGCAAAACAGGGACAACCACTTCACGTTTGACTTCGGTCTGAGCTTCGGGCATCCCTTTGCGACATTGGAGTGATGCATAATCATTATGAATAAAAGCTTTCCGTTCGCGCAGAGCATCGGCCAATAAACCAACCTGATCGACAGGATAGTGCTGAGTCTCGCTTGTCGCTTTGCACATATTCCTTTTGGTGTTTGTTGACCATGCCTGCAAGGAGAGTGTTGTCTGGTCTTCGGCTACAAAATGGAAGAGACTGATGGAGCTTTTGGTCAATCGTTCGGCCACATCAAGTGTCATTTGCAGCAGTTCTCCTATAGAATGAGTTGCTTCCATAGTAATGAGAGAAAAACGGAAAGCGGTGACCGTTTCGTATCGCTTGCGTTCTGTGATGTCATGAATAATTGAATAGAGAAGAGTCTTTCCAGAGATCTCTATCTTGCTGCTGAACACATCAACATCACGAATAGAGGCGTTTGCCCTCCGGTGCCTGAATGAAAAATGATTTTTTTCGCCTGATCTGCTTTGCTCCATGCCTGCCATGGTCTCTGCAGGAGAGAGTGAATTGATTTCCTGTACGTGCATCCTGCGGAGTTGTTCGATTGGCCATCCATAAAATATTGCTGCTGCCGGGTTGGCATCAACAATCATACCATCCTCCGGATCAGTGATCAGCATCACGGTATGATGGTTCTGAAACAAGGCTCTGTATCGCGTTTCGCTTTTCCGCAAATTTTCAACACCTATCCGCGTTGCCTCTCTGGTACGCAATACCGTAATTGCATAGGCCAGATTGTCCACAAGAGTTGTGAGCAGCTCCATCTCCATTGCATCAAAAGCATCTGGATGAGAGGAATAAACCGTTACTGCGCCAAACGCCTTATTTCCTGCTTTCAAGGGTAAACCAACAACAGAGGTGTAACCGTGTTGTGTCGCATCCATACGCCAGGGCTCGAATAGCGGATCGTTCAGTATATTACGGGTAAGCGATGGTTTTCCCTTACGGATTGCGATTCCTGTCGGGCCGCGTCCACGATCAACATTTGCCCAAGAGACCTTCATGCGACTCCGATAACCTTCGTCAAAACCAGCATGAGCAACAGGGCTAACACTTTTTGCCTTGTCCTGTTCCGCATAACCCACCCATACCATCCGATAACCACCTATTTCAACAATGATGCGGCAAATTGCATCCAACAATTCCACTTCATTACAGGCATGAAGGATTATCTCATTACATTTACCCAACAACTGAAGTGTGCGGTTTGACCAGATAAGGTAGTTTGCTGACTTCTTGCTCTCGGTGATGTCGGTTCCGAGACCAATTATGTATGTATCATTGTCAATGACCACCTTTTTTCCTCTCAATTGAAACCAACGGAATTCCGGACCACCTCTGACAAGAATCCTAACTTCGATTGAATTCTCAACGCCTTTCATAACATCCAAAATTGCTTCTTTAAGAAACACACGGTCATCAGGATGAACAGATTTTAAAGCATTGTTGGGAGCCCTCTCTTTCCCTGATTCACTCTTTATTAAACCACTAAGAACATTGTTCCACATGACAAACTCTCCGTTGGCATCGAGCAAATAGAATATTCCCGGGAGTGAATTGATAATGGTTTTAATGAGATTCTGTTTATCACCCGCTCCGCTCTGCTGTACCTGCGTGTTTTGAGCGGAATCTGAAATGCCATTCTTTTTACGGGGCATGGTTATTCAAATTCAAAGGTTATGCCTTACAAATCCCTCTGTAACATAGAGTGGTTAGCGGTTGAGCAGCTTGTGTATCAGCTCAAGCAGCTCACCTTTGTTGATTGGCTTTTTGATAAAGCAGTCACATCCAGCCTGTATTGCCTTTTCACGGTCTTCGGGAGCTGTGAAGGCTGACTGGGCGATAATCGGCAGGTCGGGGCGGAGCTTTTTGATTTGCCGTGTTGCTTCGTAACCGTTTACCAATGGCATCTTTATGTCCATAAGCACCAGATTGATTTCAGGGTGGTGCTCTGCAAGATCAACGGCTTCCTGACCGTTACGGGCATAAAGGATCGTCATGTTTTCGCCTTTCAGTATCTTTTTGAAAAGAATCCGGGTTATGCCGTCATCTTCTGCAATGAGCACTAAGATGCTTGGTGACAGCACAACTGGTTCGTTACTGCCAGGAGGGTTATAGGGCAGGGTGAACTTGAAGGTAGTGCCCTTTCCCTCAGCTGAGTCGACCCGGATGGTGCCTCCAAGCATGGTAACGTATCCTTTGGCAATGCTTAAACCTAGTCCGGAGCCTTCAATTTGCCGGGTCAAGGGGTTATCGACCTGAATGAAGCGCTCGAAAATCTTTTCCTGCATAGCAAACGGTATCCCTATGCCGGAATCTTTGACATAAAACTCTAACATGCCGTTCTGCATGGTGTAGCCAATATTAATGCCCCCTGTAAAAGTAAATTTCAGGGCATTGTTGACAAGGTTGGTGAGTATCTGGGTGAGTTTTGCACCGTCGGTTTTGATGATGCTTTCGCTATCAGAGAGCCCTGGTTTACATGCTAACCTCAACCCTTTTTGGTGGATTTCAAGTTTGAAAAAAGCAGTTACCTCCTTAAGCAGCTTATTGACGCTGGTGTCAACCTTCTGCACCAAGCTATCTCCAGCTTCAATGCGTGCAAGATCAATGAGTTCATTAATAAGCGTCAGAAGGCGCATCCCGCTTTTATGAATAAGGTCGATAAACTCGGCGGATTCCTCGTGCGGCAGTTCTGGATCCTTGAGCAGTTCCGAAAAGCCGAGGATACCGTTCATCGGAGTTCTCAGCTCATGGGTGATCGTGGCAAGAAAAGCTGATTTTAAACGGTCGGTCTCTTCTGCTTTTTCTTTGGCGGCAACCAACTCCGCATTGATCTGTTTCTGCATGGTGATATCCTCCTTGACTGCAACAAAATTGGTTATCACTCCATCGCTGTTCTTAATGGCGGAGATAATGGAGTATTCCCAGAAGAGCTCCCCGTTCTTCTTTTTGTTGTGCAGCTCTCCCTGCCAGACCTTGCCAGAGCGGAGGGTTTGCCAGAGATCTTTCAAAACAGTATCCGGTAACGTTCCTGGCTGGAGAATCCTTAGACATTCGCCTTTTGCTTCTTCAGCTGTATACCCGGTAATTTCAGTAAACTTCGAGTTGACATACTCAATATTGCCTTGTGAATCAGTAATGACAACTCCTGTGGGACTTTGCTCTACTGCTGCACTCATTTTTTTAAGTTGAACTTCTGCCCGCATGCGATCGGTGACATCATGAATAATCCCATAGAACAGCTCTTTGCCTTCTACATTGATCTTTGTGTCGTAGGCCTCAACATTGCGAAGAGAACCGTCTGCCAGGCGATGCTGGAAAATCGCAGGATTGGTTCCTGGTAACCTGCTTTTTTCGATTGCTAACAAGGCCCGTTCAAGAGAGGTGGTATTGATATCTCTCATATTCATGGTGCGGAGCTCTTCAATCGATCATCCATAAAAATCTGCAGCTGCCTGGTTCGCATCGATGATGTTGGCAGTGCTCGCGTCTATAAGCAACTTCACCGCTGAATGCTCTCTAAAGAGGGTTTTGAAACGCTCTTCGCTATGCTTCAACGCTGTGTCTTCAGCAAGCTTGTGGTCAGTGAAATCGGTGGCAATACCAATGAGGTAAGGAGTGTCATTGATGATTATTCTTTTGGCGGAGATCTTATACCAGCGAAATTCAGGTCCACCGTGTATAAGGACTCTCGCTTCGGCAGAATCTTCATGGTCGGATTGAAAGAGAGAGCTGATTTTTTCGCCAACAAGCCGCCTGTCTTCTGGGTGAATGGTCTCTATAAGCAAGGTATTTGCCATTTCACTCTCACTCTTTCCTGCAATAACATCCCGCTCATAGGCATTCCACTGAACAACACGCCCATGGGCATCCATGATAAGGACGGCACCTGGAATCTGCTCGATAAGGGCATTGCTGACAAGATTCGACTTTAGAGCCTCCTTTTCAGCCATCCTCAGTTCTGTGATATCCTGTGCCGCTATATAGAGCTGAGTAAGCTTGCCGTCTTTATCCGCTATAGGAATAAACGTAAACCGATTAAAGCGCCCTACTCGTTCATCTTCATACGTGATGATTTTACCTGTCCGAAGTGCTTCATAAGCTTTTTCCCGGCGCTTTGCTGCCAGTTCAGGAGGAACTAAATCGTAAGCGTTTTTGCCGATGCATTCATGCACCTGCTTGCCAAGAATGACAGCAAAAGCCTGGTTGCTTTCAAGAATTGTTCCATTATGATCGATCACAAATGAAGGGCCGAGGGTATCAAATACAGTGAGGAGCGTTTTGTAGCGTTGCTCAAAAGTACCAGCACTATCATCTTTATGATCACTATTGTTCGACATTATGAATTATCAAAATCGTGGATTCAAAAGATATATTGAAATGATAACAATAGTACTCGGTAGTAAGTGCCCCCAATGCCACTCGCCGTAACCACCGGGCAAGCAAGAACCCAACCATCATCACGGGAGAGCAACGCTGAAGCGCTTAGCAAGTGCTGGGCAGGAGCAGGCAGAATAAAAATAATTATATAGAATAATCTTAGTAAAGACCTTGTTTATTCGTTATAGTGTGACGTGATAAACAAGAAAATGCGATATTTTAATCGCGTGATTTATCAGCTCAGACAAATTAGTTAACTAGTGCACACATGAAGAGTAAGACGATGAATACAGTAAAGTCACCGGAACCGTCTGAAGAGGATATCAGACTGATGGCTTATTATCTATGGGAAGAAAAAGGCTCAAACAATGGTGCAGATATCGAGGATTGGATTGCTGCGGAAACATACTTGGAAAAAAATGTGATGCTTTAATCGCGCGATATTCACTTTGGAAGAATTAGTCAACAACGTTAATGATGACAAGCAAGACGAACAACAGTATAGTAGAGTCACCGGTACCGCTTGAAGAGGATATTAGACTTATAGCTTATTATCTATGGGAAGAAAAAGGTTCAAACAACGATACAGATATCGAGAATTGGATTGAAGCTGAAAAATACTTGAATAACTGAATCACTTCTTCGCAGTATCAGATTAAAGGCCATTCTTCAGTAAATGGCCTTTTTTTTGTCCCTTTATCTGTGGTGCTTTCCATTCCGCCAGACTGATATGCATTATCGTTTCACTCACCATCACCGGTGTCCACTTCTGCCAATGCCAGACGTGGAGCACAGAATTGGCAATGCCCGTTATCACGCCAGCAAGCAGTAGCGCGCTAAAAATCATTGCTCCGGGTTGTGCCACCCGCCATATTGCACCTACTATCTCCCTCTCAACCTTCATCTCACTCATAGCAGGAACCGCAATCGGTCAATGCTACAACGGGACTGTCCTCCCTCTCATTGCAGGTTTTTTCCTGCTCAGCCTTGCATCCCTCGCCGCTATGCGATGGGGCAGAAAAATATACTGACAACACCCCAAGCGTAGCCTCGAAACAGCAAGAGGAAGGAAAGGTTGCCAATATTAAATCCATTCTGTGATGAGTGAACTGGAATGAATGATTTTTTTATTCAAAAACGAATTTATTCATGAATGAATAAATTCTAAAACTCTAATTATTGAGAGCTATTATAAAATTCAGCAACCCCCGACGGAGAGAACTTTTTTGGTACCGGATCGAACCTGAAGTCAAGAGAAGTCAAAGCTGTTAACGCGTTTTTGGATATGGCGGTAGGTGAAATGGATGAACCCTTTTTTTCTAACTGGCTTAAAAACAAGTTCGTCATTCCGGCAGCATGGAAATAACGAAAACACCTTGTTGTTGCCGAGGTGAATAAGCTCATCGAGCCCACCAAAGGCAACCGAAATGCCGCATGTAACCTGTGTTGCCTGTTGCTGGACTATCCACCACCCACCCGCTACGGCCTGATGAAATCAGTGGTACACTTTCACCAGAATACTCAATGTTTTTGTTAAATTGGGAGACGCTCCCTACAGTGGCTTTGAGTATTAAAATATTTCTGCCGTTTTCCTTCGAAATTTTATTTGGTATGTGGTAATGCGGATTGCTATTACTCCCCAAGTTCTTGAGTGGGCGATACAACGGTCTCGCCGACAGGAGAAATTGGAACATAAATTCAAAAAAATAGGCGCGTGGCTTAGCGGAACGGCTCAGCCAACTTTTCTTCAACTTCAGGATTTTGCAAAAGCTGCCGCGGTTCCATTTGGATATTTATTACTCACAAGCCCACCTGAAGAAAGTTTACCTATTACAAACTTCAGGACATTGACAAGTGAGACAGTACAAGAATTCAGTCCTGAACTTCTTGATACCGTTTACAAGATGCAACAACGGCAGGCATGGATGCGGGACTGCTTGACTGAGCAGGGGCATGCTCCATTACCTTTTATTGGCTCTGCATCAATTACTGATAATCCCATAGATATTGCTGCCCAAATCAGGAAAGTATTAGGCATTAATGATGGTTGGGCAAAAAGTCAGCCAACATGGTCTGATGCATTAAGGGGGCTTGAGAGGAAGATTGAAGAGGCTGGAATTATGGTTATGGTTAACGGTGTGGTTGGAAATAACACTTCTCGCAAACTGGATCCTCAGGAATTCAGGGGATTCGTCTTGGTTGACCAATATGCGCCCTTGGTTTTTGTCAATGGGGCAGATGGAAAAGCAGCGCAGATGTTTACCTTGGCTCATGAACTGGCTCACCTCTGGCTTGGTATCAGTGCTGCATTCGATTTACGTCGACTGCAACCTGCAGCTGATTCTGCCGAAATGGTTTGTAACCAAATTGCCGCTGAATTTCTAGTGCCAACAACACTACTGATAAATCTCTGGCCTGCAATTGGAGGCAATGCTAATCGTTTTCAAAATATAGCAAGGCATTTTAAGGTTAGTGAGATTGTTGCTGCACGACGATGCCTGGATCTTGGGCTTATAGAGAGAAAGGTTTTTTTCCATTATTATCGTGACTGGCAAAGCAGAGAGATTAAGCTTGCAGCGAAAAAAAAATCTGATGCCGGTGGTGGTGATTTTTATCCTACACAGAACCTTCGAATTGGTAACCGCTTTGGGCAAATGTTGATTCAATCGGTTCGTGAGGGGAAAACAGCTTATACCGAAGCCTATCATTTAACGGGATTGAAGCGTGATACATTTCAAACTTATGCTGATGAGATATTTGGGAAGAAAGTATGAGTAACTCTTTAATATTTCTATTGGATGCCAATGTCTTGATTAATGCCGCACGTCATTATTATGCCTTTGATATTGCCCCTGTATTTTGGGATAAATTGTTAATTCAAGCTGATAATGAGAAATTAAAAAGTATTGATCATGTAAAGAATGAAATTAATCGTGGTTCTGATCAATTAGTTGATTGGATAAATGGGTCATTTATTGATTCTTTTGTGACATGTGACGATGCCCTGGTACTTGCTAAATATGCTGAAATTATGGTATGGTCTCAAAGACATGTGCAGTACTCACCCTCAGCAAAAGCTGAATTTGCCCGGTTTGATCTGGCTGACTCCTGGTTAGTTGCCTATGCTGCTGTTTACAATTATGTCGTAGTAACGCACGAGGAGTATAATTCGACTATAAGAAGAAGGATCCCTATTCCTAATGTTTGTGATGCTTTTAATGTCGAGTATCTTAATACATTTGCAATGCTTCGCGATTTAAGAGTCAGGCTTGGATAAAAATCAAGGCCTGGAAACCAGGTTATATGCAGGTGCTCATCGCGACTTAGGCCGTTAAATCTTTCGATAAGGGCATTATCCGTCGGAGTAACGAAGTTTTTTGGCAGCTCATTTGTGTTGACCATGTTACTACAGATCTCGCTCCTCTCCGCCTATTAACTCATTATGGTTATTGAGTAATTGAATATAAACTTTAATAAATGGTGTTAGAGTTGTTTCAGAAAACGGATTTTATAAGCGCTTCATAGAAAATGAGTCCGTAATACATGCTACACACAAAACAGATTAGCTATTATTGCGCCGTACGGGCGACCCTTGTGGTCGCCCTCCGTGGTAGCTATCAATCAAATACTCAATGATTTCAGAAAAGCTTACTGAGTTACTTATTGCAGATCGCTTAGCCCGCTGGTTTTTTTTTAATTTTTTCAATGCAATTTTCGCTTCCGCATCCCCTTGGTCAGCGGCAAGTCGAAACCATTTCTCCGCTTCGGCATAATGGGCTTGTTAGAAAATTACTGTAATATTTGAATTGCGAATCAGCTCTCTTTTACAGTACAATTCGTCATGAAATGCATTTTTTTATAATGCGTTAGCATATAATCAATATAATTCAACTACAATATTTATGACGAATTATGTTATAGTAATTCTCTAACGATTACATAGTCTTGAGTTAGTCCTTTACCAGCATAAAACAGCATTCCAAGAGTGCACTGTGCTTTTGTATTCCCCTGAACAGCAGCAATGCGAAACCACTTTTCTGCCTCAGTATAGTTTTGTGATACTCCTATACCATTAGCGTAAATATTTCCAAGATTGAACGCAGCTTGATCATTTCCTTGATGAGAAGCAATCTTCAATGTTTCAATTGTTTTAGTAGATACTGCATTAACAGAACAAAAAATAAAAGTTGAGCATACAACGCATACTATAATTACATTTTGCATGATTCTTATTGAATCCATAGAGTTGAAAGATTATTTGTAACCGAAAAGTAAATAGGCTATATCATAGCAAATGTATAGAATTCAGCTTTCTCTGCACTTTATTTATTTATCATAAATTGAATTTTTACGATCAAAAATGATTACATTCTGCGCATTTAACAAATCCGTTAGTCTTTCCCAAATTATTTGATAGGTATCAATGTATTTTGGGGACTCACTGGTTTAATTTGACTCTTTGTATTCTGTGGTTTTTCTGGCTTCATTGTTACCAGTGTAGATTTTTGGGAACTAGTTTTAATATTTCCATCTGTAACCTGCCGTTGATCATCATGTTCTACTTGACCATTTTTTTTCTGTTTGTCACTATGTCTGGATTTCACATGAAGTCTTCTTTTATCTTCTTTGTCACTCCCTTTTCTATCGTTAATATCATTGTGTTTCAATTTACTATCTATGGCTTTAGTCGTTCTTGAAATCAATTGATTTGTAGCAACAGATGCAGCAACAGCACACGATGATAGATAAGAAGAAAGCATAATTATGAGCAAGAAACGTCCAAATATATTTTGTTCCATTACATTTTTATATTAAATAAAGTTGCTGAAAATCATAAAAAAGAATTACTATAGATTTAGCTCCATAAATTTATAAATGTTTCTGCACAAATTATATCAGTAACTGCCCATTGGTAATCCGTTTGACCATTCATTATCTTAAGCATACCTGTGTGCAGCTTTTCTTTGTTTACTAATCCTTGCTTCACCAAATTCCCATCTAAACAAAGCTCCAATATTCGTTTTTCATTTCTTTTTATACCCCTTTGTTCAATGCCGCTAGTTTCTCCCTTATCGTGTCTCCAAACAGCATCACTTTTGAAAGTATCACTTATAGCTTTTCTGAAAAGATATCTATTGTGCCCGTAGCGATATGACTCATAGGTGGGTATAGATAACGCGAGTTCTAATAGTGGCTGCGAAAATAAAGGAAAAAATATTGGGTTAGTTCCATCATCCCTTATATCTGTCTTTATAGTAGATAAACCGCTGTATATGCCCTCAATAAGCCAAAATTTTCCAGGCAAGCTCTTAGTGGTTTTTTCATTATCAAAAAAAGGATGGTAATGCATTTGCTTTTCTAACAAATAGACTTCTTTATTAAACCAAGGGGCGCTTTTGATTTTGTTGATAGCATAAAATGATTGGGTGTACTGTGAGTGAAAATAATAAGAAATGAAGCCTTTAAGTATATTGCTTGCCATTGAAGATAACGGCTCGCGAAATATGGCATATAGCTCCATTGCTTTTGTATTAAATTCTTTTCCACCTTTTTCAATTAAGTAATCACAAAGAGATGTTACTGGAGGAGGACACATAAATATATGATCTCCTCCGTGTCCGCTCATATAGGTAACATTCTTACTTCCTTCTAACAAAGAACTTATATCATTGTTAACTTTCAAATAGGATAAGATTGATGTTGGCCAATTAGGTTTAAATCGCGCTGATTTCACGGCAGGGTCATACGGTAAACTATCCGAATGATCAAACTCTATTAAATGAAGGCCTAAGTCCATTGCTATCGCACGTGCATACTTCCTTTCATCAGAAGACGAAACGTCAGGATGATATTGATTTATTAGCCTTATCTCTTTATTCTTGTTTAGTATCTTATTTAATAACAAAAGAATAGCTGTAGAGTCAGTGCCCCCTGAAAAGTCTAGGGATATTACATCGGCGCTATTAGTCCAACTTTCAATAACATTTGAAGTTATATTTACAATATTATTCATTGCATTTTCCGAGCCTTTATAGCCACTGAAATAGTTTAGTGGGTTCCAGACTATAGAAGTATCCGTAATTCCCTTTGTAGAGTTGTAGGAGATTTGACACCCATGTGGCAGCTCATAAATTTCATTAAAAGCTGTTTGTTCTGTTGTAATAAATGCATGTAATGCGTAAGAAGAAAAATATTTCCAATTAAATCCAGGGCGGGTTTTCAACATATCAACCAAGGTTTCAATCTCAGATGAAAATAAGTATTCTCCTGAATCTAATTTAGTATAGAACAATGGGGTTTGCCCTACAGGATCTCGAAGTACTGTTACTTGATTATCTTTTACTCTTACATAAATATAGTTACCCCAGTATTTATTTACAAAAAGATTATTAGGTATTGATGATTGTTTCTCTAAATCTTCTTTTGTTATTGAATGAAAACTTATTTTACTAAAGACCTTGCCTACCAATAAAATATTATCAAGGCTTATTATTCTGCCTTGATCTACAGAAGAAGATGTTTTTCCGACAACAATACTTACTAGTTTATTCTTAAAATAAACCCTCTCTCCACATATTTTGTCCCCTACAATAGCATCTAATTTACTGAATATATTATCAGAAACCTGGTTAAAAAAGCCTGCAATAAACACTTAATTACTCCTTATCAAAAAAGGTTCTGATAGAATAACTGATAAAGTTTCTGGTAAATTGTGGCTGTCAGCTATTACCTTATCATCAGCTTTTACCCATGCATGTGCTGCGAAGGGTAAATTTTGCACTCCTATTTCAAGATTACATTTCCATTTTCTTCTTAGCCCCATAAAGGTTAGTGCCGCTGACCATTCAAGACATTTGGTTTTTATCGGAAAATAGAAGCATGCCTGATTTAAAGCAGTAGCAAGAATATCAAATTCTTTGGCATCTTTTCTAACACACCCAATATTCTTTCTTTTTATAGCTTTTATTAGACTATAAAATCCAAATATATTAATAATAAAATATACTTTTATAAGCAAAACGTAAGCCTCAAAGATCATTGATATTTTGACCTTGATATCTAAATCACCAATAGATATTCGCCAGTCAATATTTGGTGCTCCAGCAGAGAAATTGGTTTTTTTCAATTGAATAGCAGATGAATAATCATAATTAATCTTTGATAAAACCCCTATCTCTCTCAAATATTTAATTGCATTATTAAAATCATCAGGCATGTGGTTATCATTATTACCAGCTAACACATATTTATCTTGTACATATTTGAATTCATTATTTAAAGCAAAATATATAACCTCAGAAAATTGTGATAAAAAAATATATTGATCTTTTTGTAAATCAAGAGCTATTATTTCATCATTGAAATAAGTTAGATAAATATATTTGTTAGGGTGAAAATACATTATCAAGTCTTTTATTAAGGAAATCTACAAGAACTTACATTATTGAAATAGAATATCCTGTTAAATTTTTGCTCAATAAACAATAATAATGAGTTAAAGCTTATTGATGTGTTCTTCTTTTTTTTGTTGTGAGTCCATATATTGCGATCAAAAGCAAAGCCGACCAGCTAACAAGTCGGCTTGCGCATAGTATCCATCTACTGTTTGGAGTTCGACCAATACGGTTTCTGACATTTTGATACGCGCTTTTTATGTTCTCGGATACCAAAGGTCAGGCTCTTTCCCATGGCTTCAACTACATTGGCGACTTATGGTTTAGGGTATATATAATAGTATTTCTCCTTGGGGTGATCCATGTAATTTCCTTTTGTTCTTGCTGCGGCACCATTAATTGTATTCACTGGCTTGAACCCAAAGTTTGATCCGATCTGTTGGTGCTTGGTTTCAGGAGATGAGCTGACGGTCGAATCCGGCTTTGCTTGCTTGTGGTTTACGTTTTTCATTGTTTTGCTTTTTTTGTTAACATATTCGGGAAATCCGAATAGAAGAACTTACTCTAATCGCAGTAAAAAACAAAAATAAACACTGAATAGTATTGTAAAATATTTGCAACAAATACATCAACTCCATTTTCACTTCAGAGCGATTTTCGAGCAAGACCTCGATGGTAATCTGGAGAACCAAATGCAAGAAATTAGTTATAACAACTTCTGCATGACCATTTTTCAGTAAAAAAATGCTTATAGGGCTGGGTGAGGTTATTACGCTGTTGTTCAGAGTGTATAGAAAATTATGAGAGCACAGCTGAGTAGCGTAAAATACATAAATAAAATAGCTTAGCTTGATATCGCGTTTTATTATTCCGTTACTTCTTATGTTAAAGACGGTAGATAAACACGTGAATGATTGACTCGGCAATCATAGCTCTTGATCTAGTATATTGAGACCATGGAAAAAATAGATCTCAGAAAAGCAACTGACCGTGAGCGCGAACTCCTCTGCAAACAGGTCATGGCTCTTCGAAAAAAGTGCAAAAAGAATCTTGATTTTTCTGGGCTTTTAGGTCTTTCAATGCAGACCACCAGTCGGCGGTGGCAATGGTCTCTGCAAGCTAGCAACAAGATGCTTTCAGTACCAAAGCGTGATCGAAAAACCCGAGACAAACGTACCCTGTCAACTGAACAGGAAAAGGCAATCCAGAAAATTATTAACGATCATTGTCCTGATCAGCCTATGCTTCCCTTTGCTCTTTGGGACCGTCAGTCCATTCTAATGTTGATCAAGCTGAAATTCGGCATACAGATACCGATGCGTACTGTAGGGCAATATCTGTCGCGTTGGTGCTATACCCCACAAAAACCATTGCGCAAAGCCTATGAGCAAAGGACAGTAGAGGTTGAACGCCTGATGCAGGAATTATTCCCTGAGCTCAAGACTAAAGCCAAATCAGAGCAGACTGAAATCTACTGGGGCGAAGATGCTGGGATATCCACAAACATCAATCTTGTAAGGGGTTATGCACCTTCTGGCAAGACTATGGTATTGCGCATGGATGCTCGAAAAGAGCATATCAGCATGATGTCAGCAATTAGTAATCGAGGAAAACTGCGATTTATGCTGTATGAGGGCGAGATGAACTACCAGAGATTAATCTAATTTCAATTTATGAACCGGCTTGTAAAGGATGTTGGCCATAAGATCATCCTGATCCTTGATAATTTGCGTGTGCATCGTTTCAAACCAGTCAAGGAATGGCTCGCGTTGAACACCGATAAAATTGAGGTATTTTATTTTCCTACATACTCAACGGAACTGAACCCTGACAAGTACATGAACCGTGATTTGAACAATTGCAGCACATGTCAACAAGGGAGGAGTATCGCGGACAAAAAAACAGATTCGGAAAAACACCATTTCTCATTTGAGGCGTCTTACAAAAGATGCCAGGAAAAGTTGAGACACTTTTCGATCGCTCGAACCTCTGGTATACAAAAGAATAGCACCTTTAATTGCCGAAGCAATAAGTGCAAGTTATAAGCTGAGATTAAATTTCCATTGTATGGGCGTATTTATCCGTTTATTTCACTACATACACCCATCAAAAGGGACAGTGGTGCTTGTTGTGATGCTCAGTATGATGACTTCTCTGCTAGGAATTGTATCAATCTACTCAATGCTTCCTCTTTTGAATGCTGTTTTTAATGCTGACAGTACCATTGAGGCTCCTGCGCATCAGCATACTAAAGATTTTGAGAAAAAGGCTGTGGCAATCAGCATCATATCCGATCCGTTTGTTTTTCAAGGAATAAATAGTGACAAGCTTAAGGCTTCTGTGACTGAATCCTTTTCAAAAGTATTTCATTCAGAGACCAAAGAACGTACACTCTTGAACATATGCCTTTTTCTGATTGCATCTTTTGCCTTGAAAAATCTCTTTGTCTTCCTGAACAGCCAGCTTCTGTTCAGGATTAAGACCAAGTCCACAAAGAGTCTCAGGGATGATGTTTTCAGTAATATCATTGAGATGCACCTGGATTATTTCAACAAGAATCGAGTAGGCGACTTAATGACCCTTGTCTATAATGATGTTCAGGCTGTTAATGATACGATTAGCTTAATTTTTATCAATTTTTTACAAAATCCATTTTCAATAGTCGTTTATGTTGCAGCTCTTCTGATCATAAGCTGGAAACTCACTTTGTTTGCAGCCGTCACTTCACTGAGCATATTTTTCGTTATACGAGTGATCGGTAACAAGGTTAATGGTCTTGCTGTTGTTTTACGAACTAAAATGGGAGATATGCACTCGGTACTGCAGGAAAAATTTAGTGGGATCAAGGTTATTAAGTCGAACGCATTCGAAAATGTCGAACTTGATCGCTTCCAGGCATTTACCAAAAATTTCAGCAAACTCGATATTAAAATAGGAATGCTTCGCAATATTATCGGACCGATGAATGAAACGCTGTTTGTGACAACCATTGCCACAGTGCTCTGGTTTGGTGGTCTGGAGGTGTTTCATGGGTACATAACTTCATCAGAACTGATGCTTTTTATTTTCACCCTTTATTCAACGATGGGGCCAATCAAAGAATTAGGGGAGGTCAATACCCTGATGGCAGTCGGAAAGGCCTCTGCAGAGCGTTTGTTTGAACTGCTAGATACAGTGCCGGATATCAGCAATGGGACTCGTTCGATAAATAGTTTCGTCCATGAGATTAGGTTTGAGGATGTTTCCTTCAAGTACAGCAATGAAACGGGTGCTCCGAATGTTCTCGATCATGTTTCTTTAGAAATCAAAAAAGGGGAGATTGTTGCGCTTGTGGGGCAGTCCGGTTCTGGAAAGTCTACGATGGTTGACTTGTTGCTACGTTTTTATGATGTTGATTCAGGCCGGATCACTATTGACGGGGTTGATATCCGCGAATATGACTTCAAGCAGTTTAGAAGTATGATTGGACTGGTCAACCAGGATGTGATTTTATTTAATGATACAATTGGGGAGAATATTGCCTATGGTAGCAATGGTGAGATCAGGCGGGAGATGATCATTGCAGCGGCTAATATGGCCAATGCACATCTATTCATTGAGGAAAAACCCAAGAAGTATGAAACCCTGATTGGCGACCGTGGTGTACAGCTTTCCGGTGGCCAGCGCCAGAGACTGGCCATTGCTCGTGCTATAGTAAAAAACCCGGAATTTCTGATTTTAGATGAAGCAACCAGTGCTCTTGACAACGAATCGGAAAAGGTGGTACAAGAGGCTATTGACCATGCGCTTGCAAATCGTACCGCTCTTGTGGTAGCTCATAGGCTGTCTACCGTTCGGAATGCCGACCGGATCATTGTCATTGATCGTGGTCGTGTCATAGAAACGGGTAATCATCAAGAACTTCTTAAGCTTGATGGTCTCTATAAGCATCTCTATGATATTCAGTTTTTAGGAAAAATAGAAGGAAATAATAAATCCTCAAAATAGCTTAGTGACCATGTAAAGACGTTGGAGTTCCTGAAACGATCGCTTTCTATTCAGCTGGAAATCGTTGATACTGCGGTATGTGCCACACTTTTCAACATAGGGCATATTTTTGCATGGAATATTGACATGAAGAACGCTCGTTCAACAAGAGTAAACGCCTTCAGGATAGTCAGGCACATCAATGAGGCTCAAGTATTTTAGACACTGTCATATCTTGCTCTCCAGTTTTGCTTGGAATTGGAGCTTAACGAATGGGATTGGTTCAATAAGATTCCTGTATGTAAAGCTCTCTTATTTTATTGCCAAAATTTGTTTTAGAACATTGATTATGTGAGGTTACCGGCTTACATCATATCCAGTGTTTTATCCGCACATAAGCACTGACAAAGCTAACAATATTTGGCAATTTCTCGGCAAAGCCTTACAATGATGGAGCTTAATCTGCAGGACTACATTCTTTGAGACACATACAACATAATCGAGGCATACAGATGATTCCAGAGAAATTGACGGAAGTATTGAAGCATGACGGCGTGGTTGCGATTGCTACGTTGGGGCAGGATGGACCGCATATGGTCAACACCTGGAACAGCTATGTACGCATTACTGATGCTGAGCGCATCCTTATTCCTGTAGGGTATATGCACCGTACAGAAGCGAACATTGCTTTTAACAATCAGGTATTGATTACACTTGGCAGCCGCAAGGTCGCTGGAAATATGGGCCCTGGCACCGGCTTCCTGATCAAAGGAACCGCGAGCATTGAAACCTCAGGCGCTGACTTTGACGGAACCAAAGCAAAATTTGCATGGGCACGTGCTGTAATGGCAGTAACACCGAACTCCATTGAACAGACATTGTAGGAGAGACCCACATCGTTTAACCCGCCTCTTGCAGCATGGCATTGCGCCACTGAGTGTCAGAAGCCATGTTGCTGATGACGCCAAGTATCTTGATGTGACCGTTCGGATCTGAAATCGGGGTGAGCACAAGGAAAATAATACGGGCTCTATTTTTCGACTCCTTGTCATACACCCCGCTTTTGCTTACTCCGATAATAACCGCTGGCTGTTTCAGACCATCGAGTCTGGCATGGGGTATTCCAATCTCCGACCCGGCATAGGTTCCACCCTGTTTTTCACGCTCCAATAATCTCTTCCATGCCTCCTCTTCATCGATATCGGGGCGAGCCATGCAGCACTCATGAAGCAACAGCCTGAAGGCTTTTTTTTGCTCAACAACACCATCCAGAACAACCACCTTTGCATTCCTGACCAGCTCTTTCCATTCATTGTGCGGCAATTTATCGAACCTGGAAATATCCTTCTTCATGACAAGGGGCGCTTCATTGCCCTGAGATGAACCGGAAGCTCCACCCTGCCGGGTATCAAAGACCGTTACACTTATATCCCGACACTCATCAATCAATCGTTCAACAACGCTCTTTTTCCCTTGTATGCGCTGCCACAAAGGAAGTGTTCCTCCCGAATTACCAATAATGATATGTCCGACCCGGTATTCCCGGGCAAACTGCAGAATGGTTTTCACCGCATCATCACCTTTATAGTTAAAAACTGCCGCGCCAAGCTCACGGGCTAGACCGAGAGTCTCCGCAACCCAGTGATCCGATCCCTCATCCAATACAGGAGAGTTCTCTGCAAGCTTCTGCACATAGACGGCATACCAGTTTTTATTCAATCGTCCCGCTATTCTCGATGCATAGCGAACAAGTGCCTCACCGTTCAGGCTATGCGAACTGAGGCATACCATAATTTGATCAGGATTCGAAGGAAATTCATCTGCGAGTTGCGTTCGCCTTTTCAAATCAATGTGAGAAGCAAGTTCCCGAAGAGTCAACTCACGAAGCTGCTCAAGACTTTCAGGCTTGAAAAAGTCTGATACAAGAGTCCCTGGCTGGCCGGGTGAAAAGATTTTTCCCTCAATCAGGCGCTGCCGCAAATCATCGGGGGTAATATCCACATTGACAAGCTGTTCAGCCTGCGACAAAAGCCGATCAGGCACCCGGTCTTTCACCCTTATACCAGTAACCTGTTCAACCGTTTCATAGAGACTTTCGAGATGCTGGATATTCAATGTCGAAATTACATGGATACCGGCAGCAAGAATCTCCTCAACATCTTCATAACGTTTGGCATTTTTGCTTCCCGGTACATTAGAATGCTGAAGTTCATCAACAAGAACAACCGATGGCTGGCGCTGCAAAATGGCGTCAATATCCATCTCTGTAATTTCTATCCCTCTATACATCTGTTTTTTACGGGGGATAAGCTCAAGCTTCGAAAGCAGGGATGCGAACTCCCCTCTTTCATGAGTCTCAACAAAACCAGCTACAATATCAATACCGTTTTCATGGAGACGTTCCGCCTCCTGAAGCATCGCAAGGGTTTTGCCAACCCCTGAAGAGTAACCGAGATAAATTTTGAGCTTTCCTTTTTGCGAGCGCTGGATGAGACGCAAAAAGCTGTCGTTCCTGTTACTTTCCACGGGTTCTCCTTTGTTGAAGATGGGATAACCGGTTATGCTTCCATGCATTTAATGATGCAATAAAATACCTATCACTCCAGCGGCTCCTGCGAGGATAAAAAAGATAAGTATTCCAAAAAACAAGTAATGATAAACGTTCATGATTCTTGATCCTCCTTATTTACCAATGCGCGAGGTTGTCAGATAATCTCTTTCTTGAAAGGAAGGGTGAAATGAAAAACAGAACCTTTTGTATAGACACTTTCGGCGCTAACCTTGCCGCCATGAGCCTCAACAATTTCTTTGGCGATAGAGAGCCCCAGTCCTATCCCGCTTTTCTGCTGCTGACCGGGAACCCTGTAAAACTGTTCAAAAAGGTGCTCCATGTGTTCGGGAGATATACCCTCACCAGTATCTTCAACGGAAAACCGTATGTTGTTCTGATTCCGAACTGCGCTTATCGTTACTGTTCCACCAGGCGAAGTAAACCGCAAGGCATTCGACAAAAGATTGGCAAACACATACAGGATGCTGTCAGAATCAGCCATTACATCAGGCAACCCTTCCGGGATAGCGTTGACGATGGTCACGCCTTGATCTGTGGCCTGGACAAGAAACGACTCAACTCCTTCAATGCCAAGATGTGAAGGCGAAACAGCTTTAATGTCCAAATGAGCCATCCCTGATTCAATACGGTTAATATCCAGGAGATCGTCAATGATGTTTACAAGGCGCTCACTTTCGTCCCGTGCTGCAAGAAGTAAATCAGCCTGCTTCTCATTCAGCTGACCTATACGTTCCTCAAGCAGGAGATGGATCGACATTCTCAACGAAGTCAAAGGAGTTCTCAACTGATGGGATACTGTAGAAATGACACTTCGTTTCAGCTCCAGTTGTTCATGCTCTTTGGTAACATCCTTAAATATCAAGGCGGTTCCTGCAAAGCTGAGACTTTCATCTCCTGCTGGAATAGGGAGTGCCATTGGTTGAAAAAAATGCTCCTGATTATCTGCAAAATGCTGGATAAAACCATTACCCTCTTCAGATTCTGCCAAAGAACCCTGTCGCAGAGCTTTTTGCCACAAAACAAGCAACCACTCACGACCAAGATCTCTTACATTTACTCCCGGTTTTAATCCGAAAAAGTGCTCAGCGGATTCGGTTGAAACTTCTACTTCACCGTCACTGTCGAGCACTGCTATTGGTGAAGGGAGTACCTTGAATACTTCCTGTGTGGCTTTTCTTGTCCGAACGAGCGCATCCCTGTCACTTTTACGAATTTTGCGCAGAGTCGCCGCCATTTCGTTGAACGACCCTGAAAGCTGACCGATTTCATCTTTGGAGGTGGTATCAAGCACAAGATCAAGGTTACCCTTCCGGATTTCCTCCGCCGAGGCAATGAGCTTTTTAATCGGCATAAGAATCCATCGATGCGACTGATAACTGAACAACAGAGCGATAAACGCACTGGCAATGATGGCAACAAGCACGTTGTTATGCGCTGAGGCAGCCATTTTCCAGGCATTATTGTTCGCCCGTTGCATATTGGACTGGTTCATTTCAAGCACTTCGCTGGAAAGCAGCTTCATTCGGTGAACCAGGGGCAGGAGATCGGAAAAATAACGGTTTTGTCTTTCTGAAAGCGATACTTTCGGGTCGGTAATCAGGGAGATAACCCTGGTGTATTCCGTAAACAGTGCCCTTATCTGCATGGCTTTCTGATGTTCACCAGGCAGGGTGATATTGCCTAGTTCGACCTGTAACGCATGGAGGAATTCCTTGTTGTGCAACTGAATATTTCCCATGCCTTGCTCATAATGCCCGGTAAAGGTAAACAGCACTCCGTTGTCGATACGGTCAAGGGATTCCGACATTTTCTGGCAAGCGAGAACACTTCTATAGTTCTGCCTGAGAATAACATCGATGGCTCCCCCAAGTGAGTCGATTTGACGTATAGTCAAGAGACCCATTGCAGCGACAATGAGGAGCAGGCCTCCAAACCCGAGCAGAAGTTTTTGTCGTATGCTGATCATAGGTATCCTTCATGCATGTATTGCTGATAGAACCTTTACAGTGCTATACCTTAACCGGCAGAATCACAAAGGGAATACCGTGGACATAGAGGTTCTGCTGTACGGCAAAAACGGTGTAATTGTGCAGCCAGCGATCCATGATTGTTTCGTTGGTAAAGACAAGCTGTCCGCCAAAGAAGACGATGTCGGGGAATTTTTCACGGATGGATGGAACAAGTTTGTTGACCTCGTCAACGACATCTGTT
>CAIXLG010000035.1 GCA_903920215.1 uncultured Chlorobiaceae bacterium | reverse complement strand
TTTGCTATCTTTCGCCATAAAGCTTCCTTATTTTTTGGTTTGTGTTGCGTTACAAATGGTAATTTGCTGTTACCCATTATAATTTAACACTTTAACCGGAAATATGGAGGCTTTTTTTATGGCAGATCGCTCAACTTAGGTGTAAATAAGCGCATAGAGAAAAGCGTGTTAAGACCATGATGCCTTTTGGCTGAAGATGGCTTCGGCAACGGGGATATCTTCGGGGGTTGTGATTTTTATATTGTGATAACCCATTTCAAAAATTTTTATGGGCTGTTCAGGAAAAAAACGCTCCACCAGCGCGGCATCATCTGTTGCATACCAGCGTTCAAGTTCTGCCTGTTCGTGAGCCTGAATGAGAAGTCTGCTGCGAAAACCCTGCGGTGTCTGTACCTGAAGCAGCTGACTGCGGTCAGGAGTTTCTCCAAAAAAATCAGGGTCGGATCCGATATACTTGATCGTATCCTTTGGTCTTGTTGCCGGGACACAAGCTCCAAACTGCAGTGAAAGGCGTGCAATTTCGTCGATCTCTCCAGGCTGTATAAACGGACGGGCTCCGTCATGGACAAGGATCGTGTCAGGTGACTGGCCGGACGAGCGTATTTCGCGTTCAATAGCCTTGATGCAGTTGTTCACCGAATCCTGACGCTCTTTGCCGCCCACGATAACAGCATGCACCTTACTGAAGCCCGCAGAGGCCGCCATACCCTCGAGTGTTGCTATGTTTTCCTCTTTTGTCGCTATGTAGATGGCGCTGACAGACGAAGCTGCCTGAAATGCCTGCAGGGTGTGATGAATAACAGGAAACCCTGCAATTTCAAGCAGCTGTTTACTCTGCCCGTTCTTGAGCTGCATTCGCTTTCCGATACCGCTTGCTGCAATAATGGCAATGGCATTCATAGTAAGAGATCAATCCCGTCGGGGGTTTAATAAATAAACATGGCATCTCCGTAAGCCAAAAAGCGGTAATCTTCTTTCAGTGCTGTTTTATAAGCTTCCATAAGCAGTCGGTGTTCGGCAAATGCACTGACGGCCATGAGCAGCGTTGTTTCGGGGAGCTGAAAATTGGTGACAAGAGCATCGGTCACCTTGAACTGGTATGGGGGATAAATAAACTTGTCTGTCCAGCCTCTTCCGAACTTTATTTTTCCGTCAACCGTAGCATTGGCTTCAAGCACACGGCATGTTGTTGTTCCGACTGCAATGACCCGTCCTGTTTTGTTGAGCTTGGTTTCATTGATTTCCATTGCAGTCTGATAGGGAATATTGAAATATTCCGAATCCATTTTGTGCTTCGAAACGTCTTCGACTTCAATGGCATTAAAAGTACTCAAGCTCGGATGAAGAGTTATAGGCAGAATTTTTACCCCGAGTTTCTGGATTTTCTGGAGGAGCGGCATGGTGAAATGTAACCCTGCCATAGGCGCAACGACGGCACCTGTCTGGCTCGCATAGACAGTCTGGTAGTTTTCCTTGTCAGAAGCAATAGGAGAGCGGGTAAAATAGGGCGGCAGGGGGATGGTGCCGATTCTTTCAACCAGACTGAACACATCAATGTCAGGATTGAGAAACCTGATGGTTCTGCCACGGGAAGTAGTATTGTCAACGACTTCGGCAACCACATCTTCTTCGAAATAGATTTTGTTTCCTACTCGCACTTTTCGTGCCGGATCAACGAGTACATCCCAAAGCCCGGCTTCCCTGTTCAGGACTCTCAGCAGGAATACCTCAATTTTTGCATCTGTTTTCTCCTTCTGTCCGAATATTTTAGCAGGAAAAACCCGACTGTTGTTTAACACAAGGAGATCACCCTTCTTGAAATAGGATGCAATATCTTCGAAAACTTTATGCTCGATGTCTTTTTTCCGCCGGTTCAGTACCATCATTTTGCACTGATCTCTCGGTATGCATGGTTCTTCGGCTATTTTACTTTTTGGCAGGGTGTATCGAAAATTTGACAGGCGCATAAAGAGATATCCAATGGGTAAACAAAAAAATGATGCAAAAAAAACAATAATAAGTTATAACCGCAAAAATACAAAAAATGAAGGCTTCAGGAACCTCTTTACGAATGTTCAGACAGATGCTGAGTGATAGGCAACTCCCTTTTTCAACGTTAAATGGATTCCGGCAATACATGCAGGGGCTTCATCTCCCTCTGCTTCGAGCAGAGTTATAATAATATCATTCTCTGCAATGGTAATTGCATAGCGGTTTTTTCGGAAACAGATGTTCAGACTGAGCTTTTTCCAGTGAGCTGGCCTGTTGGGGTGCACATTAAGCTTTTCATTGTAGAACGAGATTCCGGCAAAATAACGGATAACCGTATCCAGTGTTCCCGCCATGACGCCGCAATGTATACCTTCCTGGGTTGTGCCGCCCTGGGTATCCTCTATATCGCTTTTTAGAGCTTCTGTAAACCATTTCCATGACATTTCATGGCCATCATGCAGGTAACTGGAGATGATGCTGTGAACCACCTTGCTCAGCGTTGAACCATGGCTTGTTCTTGGTTCGTAAAAAGCATAATTGTTTCTGACAAGAGTCCTGTCGTCAGGGATTTTATAGCCGATTCTTCCCAGAAGTTCAGCTACTTCACCTGGGGAAAGCGTATAGAAAGTCATCAGAACATCAGGTTGTTTGGCAACCTTGTAAATATCGGGTGTTGTTCCCTCGGCTTTCAGGATTCTGTCCATTCGATGGATATTGCCATACCGGGAACGATAGTGAGTCCAGTCAAGCTCTTTGAGACTCTTGTAGCCATCGAACTGCTCAAGAACACCATCTCCATCAATGAGGATATTCATGTTGCTGCTGATATCCCGCCAGTGCTTCAGTTCATCAAAACCGAGATGGATTTTTGAAATCAAGTGTCTGAGGATGGTTGGATCTATTTTTTCACCGATTTCAGCCGCCTTTTCAAAAAGCCAGATGGCCATAATATTGGTGTAGGAATTATCTTTCAGTCCCTCTTTTCCGCTTCCCGGCAGGGCTTCATGAAATTCGTCAGGTCCCATCACATTCTCGATATGGTACTTCCCGGTGTCGGGCGAATAGGTGGCGATGGATGCCCAGAACCTTGCGATTTCAAACATCAGCTCCGCGCCATAGTCATTAAGGAACTGTGTGTCATCAGTATCGTAAATATAGCGCCAGGTATTATAGAATACAGCTATCGAAACGTGTCGCTGCAGACGGCTGAGGTCGGGACCCCATGAGCCGCTTTTTGGATTGAAATGAAGAATCTGCGTATCCTCACGGCCATCGTCGGCAGTCTGCCAGGGGAACATGGCTCCCTTGTAGCGGTTATCACGCGCATACTCACGGGCTGCATCAAGCCGGTGGTAGCGGTACATCAGGAGAGCTTTTGAAATTTCAGGGAAGTGACGGTTGAAAAATGGCAGAATAAAAATTTCATCCCAGAATATATGACCACGATAGGCCTCGCCGTTAAGACCACGTGCAGGCATGCCGGCGTCAATGGATGGATTGTGCAGCGATGCTGTGCACATCATGTGATAGGTGTGCAGTCTGAGCGCTTTCTGGCTGAAGCGGTCACCTTCAATGACGATGTCAGCTTTGTCCCATATTTTATCCCATGCTTCAGCATGCAGCTTAAACAGGGTATCGAAAGATTCCTCACGTTCAAGAGAGTGTCGAGCTGCTCTTAGCGGATCGGCACTTTTCTGGTCGAGTGTTGTATGTATAGCGACAAGTTTTTCAATGGTGCAGCTTTTGCCCGGACTCAGCCCCAGCTTGAAAGACTCCCCGATATATCGAGAATCACGTGTTGTTGAACGCTCGATTTTCAATGCTTTGCCATGGCTCAAAACCCTTGTTCTTGCAGCGGTTACAATACCGTAATGTGAAACATTGGTTTCAACATGAAGCAATAGTATCCCATTTTCGCTACTGCTTTGGATATGCTCCAGATGGTCATTTGTAAGTCCATTATAACGCGCAACATTCTTGTTTTTCACCCGTCCGTCGATCGCCGACCGGAACTCGATTTCAGCACTGTAATTGACCGGTTTCAGCGTGAACGTCAGAGCACATTTGTGCGGATCATCCATGCTTACAAATCTGCGAGTGTGAATGCCGGATATTCTTCCGAGGTTGTCCTGAATAACCATGTCACGCTCCATCAGGCCGTTACGCAGATTGAGGTTCTGGCGGTAGCTGAGTATTTTCTGATCGAATGGATCGATGAACTCTCCACCACCTATCCGGAACTCAATCGGGAGCCAGTTGGGCGTATTGACAAAGTCATTATTGAAAATGGTCTGGCCGTGAACCTCCGAAGGGACTCTGTTGAAAACTCCTGCAATATAGGTGCCGGGATAGTGGTACTGGGAAATTGAAGAACCTTCATAGGCACCTCTTACACCAAGGTATCCGTTGCCTGCTGAGGTAAGGGTTTCGCGGAGTTTTTCATCTTTGGCGGAAAATTCAGTATAACTGAGGTTCCAGTCCTCAAACTCAAGGCCTTCGCTAAACCATCGTTCGATATCGGCAATCGTGATTTCTGCAAGATCCCTTACAACAATATCAGCGCCCTCCTCCCTCAATTTTGATCCTTCGATGTCACGGGCAATGCCAAGCACCATTCCGAAATTTCCGCGCGATCCAGCCTGAACACCTGAGATAGCATCCTCAACAACAACACATTCATGTGGCTCCAGTCCGAGATTCTGGGCTGCTTTTACAAAAATATCAGGGTTTGGTTTGCCCTTCAAGCCGAGTTCAATGGAAACCTCTCCGTCAACACGGGTTTCAAAAAGATGCTCAAGCTTGGCAAGCTGCAATATAAGCCTGCAGTTGCGGCTTGAAGAGGCGATACCGATTCTGATACCTTTCTTGATCAGCTCATGGATAAGTTCAACCGAAGAAGCGTAAACCTCCGGACCTTCCTTGATGAGAATTTCAGAAAAAAGATTGTTTTTCCGGTTTCCAAGCCCGCAGATTGTCTCTTTTTCGGGAATGTCGTCCAGTTCGCCATAGGGAAGTTCGATATCACGCGACAAAAGAAAACTTTTAACACCCTCCATGCGCGGCTTGCCATCTACATACTTATGATAGTCATGAGCCGGATCAAAAGGCACGTAGGGTTCGTCGTTAACTTCAGCGTAATTCTTTAAAAAATAGTTGAACATTGACTCCCATGCAAGGCTGTGGACTTTTGCCGTGCCGGTTATAACTCCGTCGAGATCAAAAATTGCCCCTTTGAAAATGTTACTCATACTACGGTTTAAAAGATGTTATTGTAAAGCCGATTATTATTACAGAGAAAGCAGTCCAAGGATTGTCAGCAGAATATCCGGATAGGGTACAGTAAAGCTGTTCGGGCAGATCTCCTCAACCTGCTGTTGAAGGTTCTCATCCCTTGTTACAAAAACAGCCCAGACATCATCGAACATCTCAACTGCTTTTTTCAGCATGGGAATATCTGAAGGTGTATCACCGCAAACAAGAGTTGCGCTTCTTGAAGGGTTCAAGTTCAGCTTGCTGCAGATAAAGGAGAGCCCGTCACCTTTGTCAAAATCTTTGACCGGCACATCCTCCGAAGCCCCTTCGATTGTTAAAATGATTTCAATGTCAAGCCCGGTATCTTCAATCCTGAAATTTTTGCCGCTCGGGTCAATTTCACGCACGATGCTTTTAACCTTTTCCAGAAAAGCAGCAGATTCGGCCTCTTTGATCGAGTGGCTTATATCCTGCCGTGCAACAGTGGTCTGGCCAAATTTTATCTGTAAGGCTGAACCGATAAAATTGAACTTTTCAAAATTCGGATCCTGGAGGAGTACCTGCATCCGGTCGTTTAACAATCGTATCAGTTTCTGTTTTTTCTCTTCAATGGGAAAACTGTTGAATTCACCGTTAATATCGATGAACTCTCTTCCCTTGGAACCTGCGTAGACAAACGTGTTGCTCGGGTTGATAGTGACATTCAATATGCCGAAATCTCTGAGGGGAGCAGAGGTGATGATAATGGGATACTGACAGCAGTTCTTTGCAAACCTGGTGAGAAAGACTGCATTGTAAATAGGCTGAACTGAAGAGCGGTATCGTCCGCAGTAGTTATTCGTGGTTCCATCCCTGTCAGTGATAAAAGCATTAAAACGCTTCCCTCTGAGCAGATTAACCCCTTTGTTGACATAGACCCGGAAATCAGGAATAAACTTGGCAAGGTAATCAATGAACTTATCCTCACCATATTCGAGATAGTAAATGTCTTTCTGGAGCTCCCTGATTTCATACGTCAGATCGACCTCTATCTGCTTCATGCTGTCAAGACGCAGCAGGCGATGCCCGGTATCATCATCAATATAGATTGTCTCCAGTGAGTAAAGTGCGTTTTTCAGCGATTCAACACATGACTGCCCGACAACTCTCTGTTTGATGATGTTTTTGACAACAGGTTCGCGAAGCTCACGTGTTTCAGCCTTCAACTGGTAGAGCTCTTTGAGAGTCCGGATATCCTGTAGAGTGATCGAAGTAGCGCATGTGCTTAGCTGATGTTCTTTAAGAATACTATCGTGCATGCGTTGTCAGTAAGGAAGTGATGGTGAAGTAATATGAACCCCAATTTAAGCAAAATCCTTGCAAAAACTCTAGAAAACTTTATACAAAAAATAGCTGCATTATTGTGATAGTTTCAGATTGCTTTTTACCACGAGCAACTCCGTTTTAAAAATAGTCCCAAGGATAACAACGCTGAGGTCATAGAGGGAATCGTTCATGAAGAAGCGCTATGATTTTACGGTGAATTGTCGTTTCCGGAAGCAGGGCATCGATGCACAGAAAGCGCTCTTTATTGCTGCTGATCATCTTCAGGTATCCTTCGCGAACATTGCGGAAGAATATTGCTCCTGAACGCTCCATACGGTCAAGCTCACTATGCTCAAACGAGAGAGGAATCGACGTTTTGGAAAATTTTCTCCGCATAGCCTCCCCAGGCTCTATATCAAGATAAAAAGTAATATCCGGAACAATCCCGCAAGTGGAAATTGAAATAATAGACTGGAGCAGTGTAAAGTCAATGCCACGTCCATAGCCCTGATACGCGGTCGTTGAGTCAAAAAAACGGTCGAGAATGACAATTTTCCCAGCGGCAATTGCCGGCAGGATGACCTCCTGAACAAGTTCTGCCCTGCTTGCCGAAAAAAGGAGCAGTTCACCGATCGGGCTGATTTCGCCTTTGCTTTCAAGAAGGATAGAGCGGATTTTTTCAGCAACCTCAGTGCCTCCTGGTTCCCTTAAGACCAGTACCTCCCTCTGCTGGCTGCCCAGATAACCGGCCAGCATTTTGATCTGCGTTGACTTGCCTGCGCCATCTATTCCTTCAAATGTAATAAGCATGTACACAACGATCTGTTGAAGGCTTTCACCTGATTCCGAAACGAAATCCGATAAGCCCTTATTTTATTGTGATTCTCCGCCTCACGTTCCGTAATTAGTCAGAGGGAAGCCAAAGTAATTTGTTGTTTTTTTACCTGTTCTGCAGATCCGGAAAAAAAGGGCATGCTGTCAGTAGACGGGAATAAACACAAGGTATATCTAAACTGGAGCAAACCTCTTTACCCCACCCGATAACCGTCAAAATGACACGCAGGAAATTTCTAAAGATAGAACTTATAATTGATCCGCGCAATCCGAACGGTAGCTGCTGATTATTCGTTTCTTGGCGAAAATTGAACGAATGAAAGAAAGAAGGGAAGAAAGACAGAAAAGCAGGAAGATAAAAGAGGCTTAGCTTAAACAGGCCACTTGTATCTGCTTAAAAAGTGTCGTATTTTTGTTAAATAAATATGTCGTATGTTTGCAACGCAACGTTTTGAATAACAATGAGTAGATACGGAAGTCTTGAATATAAGATAATGGCAAGAATAGTGCGGAAGAAATGCACAGTTTTCGTTCGCGAAGATTTCAAGGATTTGAGTGACTACGATCAAGTTGGTCGTGCGCTGCGAAACATAGCGAAAGACGGAAGACTTATTCGCTTAGGCTATGGCGTTTATGCCAAGGCTGAAAAATCATCCATTAATGGCGAACTGGTACCCGTTGCTCCGCTGCCGATCTTGGCGAAAGAAGCAATGGCACGTCTTGGAATCAAGACCGCTCCTTCACGTTTGGAGATGGATTATAATGCAGGGAAGACAACACAGGTTCCTACCGGTCGGTTAATCGCCGTAAGGGGACGCGTCAATCGAAAGCTTGGTTATGGAGGGGTGTATGTCAGTTATGAACAGACGGCCTGAAAAAGAAACCGCTTCTTCTCGATTGATTTTTATTATCCAAGCCACTTCTCCCGATCCGATGCGCTCCGCCCGCATATACAGATAGAGATAACAGTCAGAGACCTGCAATGCCCACAAAACTATCTGCCTGTTTCTTCATTTGTGAATACCGTTACAAACAAATCAGCGGAAGTAAGCCGTATCGCCTGTATTGATCCTGTGGAAAGCGCCGCTGACAAGCTGAGTGCTCTGGCATGGCGAATTCCTGACCGTGTATGGGGAGGAAAAGACGACGATCCTTCCCTTGTTCGACATATCCACGATCTCGCTTTACTGAAAGAGCTAGCCTTGAGCCATAATAATTTTGCTACTCTGGTCTCTGCTTCGATGCAGGAAGATGACCGCCGCTCAAAAAACAACCCTTCCTTCGCCGGATTGCCGATGTCGGAAAAATTCCAGCAACTGCTTGCGATATTGGAAACGGACAAAGAAGCATACGCCCGTGAATATGATCTGTTTGTAAGGGGTGTCTCCTATGCTGCAGAAGGGGAAGTCCCCGACTTCACAGCGGCGGTACTGGCTGTTCAGAACCTTGTAAAAATATCAGTGCTATAGGTCGAAATAGTGGGCTTTTCTGGTCATCACGGTGACCGGCAGCTTCAAGATACTCATCAATCAACCGCTGAGCCATCGGATGCATCGGCAAAAATCTGATTTTTTCCCGTTTACCGTGGATGCACAAATGCTGCATGCCGCTGCGTTGCTGCAAATCTTTAACCTGTATCCGACAAAGTTCTTCCCGGAGTAACCCGTGGTAGAGCAGGGTAGTGAGAATTGCCCTTTCCCGTTTGCCTTTAAGGGTATTCGCTGGCGGGGCATCAGGCAGCATTCTTGCCTGGCTGTCACCAAGAGCAGGCGTCGACCCCCTCAATTCAATAGAACCTGCGAAATCCTTAAATGCAACGAGCTGAAGAGAAAAATTTTTCCATAAAAACAAAAAGGCCCCGTAAATAGTCCAAAACCCCATTGTCGACCGGGAAAAGCCCTATCCGGTCAAATGCTCAGACCAACAGACGTCGCTCCGCTCATCCCGCGCAGTCTATAACAAAACAGTACATAGTCTAAATATTATTTGACTTTTTGCGTTTTTTGTGCAAAATTAAAATAAATATTAATAGGTAAACTATGCTTGTAGAATTTCGTGTTTCAAATTTTCGCTCAATCAGAGAGGAGCAAAGCCTGAGCCTTGTCGCTAATACTGATAACGAGCATTCGGAGACTCACCTAATCCTCAACGGATCGAAGTCCACTCCTTCTCTGCTAAAGTCCGCTGTCATCTATGGCGCCAATGCGAGTGGTAAATCAAATATTATAAATGCGTTAGCATTTATGAAAGGAGTTGTCGCCGAGTCTGCTACGCAAATCAGGGAAGGGCAAAAATTTTATTTCCAACCCTTCAAGCTTGATGGCATCTCATCAACCAAACCAAGTGAGTTTGAAATCACCTTTATTACAGACGGAATCAGGTATCAATATGGATTTTCACTGCTTGCCGAAAGGATTATTTCCGAGTGGCTGTTAGTGTACAAAACATCCAAGCCACAAATCTGGTTTGATCGTCGATACAATCCTGAGACAAATGAAGACGAGTATACGTTCAGCACGTTTTTGGCTGGTGAAAAAAAATTGTGGCAAAAATCGACCCGCTCAAACTCATTGTTTCTCTCAAAAGCCGTTGATCTTAACAGCAGTGCTTTACGTCCTGTCTTTCTATGGATTGTGCAGCAACTTAAAGTCATTGGGGCAGGAGAACAGCCAATGATAGAGTTTTCAACACTCCTTGCTCAAAAGCCAGAAGGTAATAAACAGTTGCTCGAGTTTTTAAATACTGCTGATTTCAGTATTTCAGAATTATCACTGGAGATGCGTAAAACAAGAGAGGTGTCGCTTAAGATTGACGGCGAAAAACCTCCTGTCCATCAGGTTCTTGATACCGAAGCACTGATGCCTGTTTTTTTGCATAAAGGGGCAGAAGGAGCTGCAAAATTCGAAATTCACGATGAGTCAACAGGAACTCAGCGCATGTTCGCCTTTGCCGGGCCTATCCTCGATGTGTTGCATAACGGGAGTGTCTTGATCGTTGATGAATTGGATGGGAGCCTGCATACCAAAATTGTTCGATTCCTGCTAAACCTGATCAATTCATCTACCTCTAACTCGAAAGGAGCACAGCTTATTTTTACAACACACGATACTTCCATAATGGACGTAAAAATACTCCGTAGAGATCAGATATGGTTTGTTGAAAAGGATCAATCTCATGCAACACACCTTTATCCACTTACAGATTTCAGGCCAAGAAAAAACGAAGCTCTTGAAAAAGGCTATCTTGTCGGACGATATGGAGCGATTCCTTTTATCAATGACGTGATGTTTTGAGGGATAATATGGCCAGAGATCACCATCAAAAGACCCGGGGAAAAAACCATTTACTTCGGAAGAAGGCGTTTTCCAAGGGTTGCGACCGTATCCTGATTATAACTGAGGGGGAAAAAACAGAGCCTCATTATTTTGATGAGATAAGAAAATACTACCGACTAAGTACTGCGAGTATAGAGATAATGCAAAGTAAGTACGGAACAACACCTCAGCAGGTAGTCAATTTTGCTGTAGACAGATGCAAAGAGGCGAAAGAATATGAAGCGGTTTATTGCGTCTTTGATAGAGATGATCATCCAAATTTCTTAAATGCTCTCTTTAGCGCAAATTCTCATGATCGAAAATATAAAAATGACAACAACGAACTGATAAACTTTTACGCAGTTCAATCTATCCCGTGTTTCGAATTATGGTTGTTACTGCATTTTTTTTCAGTACGCAGCTATATTCACAGGGATGAGGTTGTTCGTCAATTAAAAAAAGATAACCATATCCCCAACTATACAAAGGGGGGGAGCGGATATTTTAACATTACCAAAGATCGGCTTGAGGTTGCCTATAAGAATGCCGATCTATTAGCTGCCAATGACCCTCTGGAAACAGAAAAAAATACAGAAAACCCCTACACCTCTGTTGGAAAGCTTGTAAAAATACTCACCTCACTAAATGCGCATTTGCAGACATAAACGCCTTCATTCGAAAGCTCAGCGAGAATACGCAGAAACCGTTTACGCTGGCAAGGATGCCGGTTTCTTTTCCGTATTTGCGGGATATACAGGAATAGACCGCATGAGGATCAAGCGGTTTGAGTAATGAACCGGTGATGTTGTTTTTTACCGGTCGAAAAAGTGACCTTTTCTGGTCATCACGGTGACCGGCATCCTCAAGATACTCATCAATCAATCGCTGAGCCATCGGATGCATCGGTAGAAACCTTAGATCTTGCGTAAACTTGCCCTGTGTATTTGTACCCTTTCAGCAACTCCAGCAATCTTGCTCCTCTTCATTCGTTTGAAAATATTGGCGGAACTCCTTGACTTGGGAGATTAACGTCAGTTAATAATTTCTAAACGGTTTACCAAAAGAGTGCCCGGAGGGTCAATAAAACGATCGATATGTTGCTCATATAGTATTCTTGCTGTATCCATTGTTCGTTGGTCGCCAATTGCCGCAAGGTCAGCGTAGATGAGGATCGGATGTACAGTTTCGTCAGCACCGAGGCCATTGCCGAGCGGCCAGAAGCGTTCGAGAATCTCTATATTGCCTTGCGGGTCCTTTTTTAGCCTGTTAGCGATCACCAGTTCTCCGAGATGATTCTTGTCCGCATAGAGAGTGACAGTGCCCGGTTTCAAGTATCCGGTCAGTTTTGCTGCGGCAACCTCTCCACCCCACTGGGCGAAGGTGGGATCCAGTGGGATATCCTTCCACCACTCCTCATCACCCCGGAATCGTCCCAGCAACAGTTTGGGTTTTAAGTAGTCGGGATACGCTTCAATCCATCGCTCAAAAAGCTTTTTTTTGTCCAGAAGCTTTTTTCCCTTTTTGCCTATCTCAACAATGAAGCCTTTCTGGATCAGTTCAGTCATGGTGCTTTTCACTGTCCCCAATGCGACATTCGCCATTTCGGCAATATCACGATAGGGTCTCTTGATGAGTTCCGGTTGGCACAAAAAGAGGTAGACGATTTTCAGGCCGACCCCTTTGAAGAGACGAGCTGTGGGAGCAGCGATTTCATCCTTTTCCGGTTTATTGCCTTTAACGAAAATCAACAGTGGCGGTTGATTGACAAAGGCATTTCCGACCGTGTCGATGAACTGGATACCGGCGTTGCGCAATCTTCCTGCGGCCTGGGGGGGAATGTATCTTGCAGCTAACAGAAATGGATGCGGCATCTTATCCATGTTCATCAAAAACTGGAGCTCTCCTGGTTTGGTAAGATGTTTTGTTACGTCGACGCACCAAACGAATTCTTTCCCGAAAACTTTTACCCTCACAACGCAGTCGTATTTATGGTCAGGAATGACGTAACCCGTTTCGATCGCGTATTCCAGTGGTGCGATTCTGTTAAGAGCTTCCATAGCCTGCCGAAGGATTAGTGCTTTGTCCTCGGCTAAATTATGTTCAATAATATCATTGTTCATATATTTTGAACATAATAAATAATTGAACATTAATCAACATCATGATAGCATGACTTGAGCACCAAGGTGCCCTCAACTGCTGAGCCAAACGAAAGATTTGTAACCATTCTGCAGTTTACATCAATAAACGGTCATTTGATGAGACATTCCGGTTACATCAAAAAATACTTCGATTTCGGCCTCATTTTGTTTGAATAACCCATCTCAAATATCTATACTCCAATAACTCATAAAAAGAGAGTATTCTCAAGACACGCACCATTCAACAGGGTATTTCTCCATGCCAGCACGCCTCATCGGCTACGCCCGCGTTTCGACGCTTGAGCAGGAACTGCATTTGCAGCTCGATGCGCTCAAAGAGGCAGACTGCAAAAAGCAGCACATCTTCACCGACCAGGCAAGCGGCTCAAAAGCAGAGCGCCCCGGCTTTACCGCTTGCCTCAAAGAGCTCAAAGCAGGCAACACCCTGATCGTCTGGCGGCTCGACCGCCTTGGCCGCTCGCTGCGGAACCTGATCGATATCGTCGAAGCATTAAAGAGCAGGGGAGTCGGCTTCCGCTCAATCAATGACGGCGGCATTGATACCACAACCGCATCCGGCGAAATGATTTTCAATATTTTTGCAACGCTGGCGCAGTTTGAGCGGCGGCTTATTCAGTAGCGCACCATGGCAGGGCTCACAGCCGCAAGAGCAAGAGGCAAGCAAGGCGGCAGGCCAAAGACAGCAGCGGATGATACGCGCGTGCTGATGGCAAAGAAGATGAGCCAGAACACAGGCATCAGCATCGGCGAGATTTGCAGCACGCTGAAGATTTCGCGGGCGACTTATTATCGGTATGTGGGATTGTAGGCTGTATGTGTTTTTGATATATTTGCCAATACACAAGTATTCCCGTTGAAAGTAGCGTCCGTTGATGAAAAAAGGGGCAGCGCCTTTCCGCTGCATGAACAGGTCAGATTACCAACTTAAAGTGTGCCGCAGATAAGCAGCATGGATGATGAGGGTAGGTCCCTCGCACTCGACTTGCAGGAGTAGGGTGCAAACCACCGTATGCGGCTGTGGTCAAAAGCTATGGTCGTGAGCGATACGGAAAAGGCGTCGA
>CAIXLG010000034.1 GCA_903920215.1 uncultured Chlorobiaceae bacterium | reverse complement strand
ACCTTGCTTTTTGTCTGATATGAATCGATTACAACAACGTCATGTGTAGCATCGTCGTTTTTTAGCTGTTTACAGCTACAATTATCTCAATTTCTGCCTTAATATTTCGACTTTTGTAGTCCTCGTGAATTATTCAGGATAGATGAATTGATTTTATTGGTTATCGGTATAAAGAGAAGAGAGGGGTGAACCCTCTCTTCTCTCGTGTAATGGCAAACAGTTGCAGTGCCTAAAAATCAAGTTTTACCGTAGCCATAAAACTGCGTTCAGGTTGCCATGTGTAGAGGTCTGCAGCAGATGGGCCGTTTTTAGATGTCATTGATGCAGAAATAACATCTGTATGATTCAGAAGATTGTACACCCCAAGGGTTACCTTCATGCTCTTGACTCCAAGACCCGGACTCTTGAAAGTGTACCCGACGCTGTAATCAAGAGTGCTGTATGGATTGATCGTAAGTAGCTCAGATGCATCCGCAAATTGATTCCCGACATATTTATAAACAAGAGAGCTTGACAGGCCGCTGTCGTTATACAAGAGAGCAAGTGCGGCTGTGGTTTCCGGAGCATTTGCTATTCTGAGGCCGGTAGCCTTGGTTTTTGCTGAGTTAAGAGAGGCATTTGTATAGAGTGAAAAACCATTGCCGACAGCAAAGGCAACCTGCCCTTCAATACCCTTGTAGATAACACCGCCACCGTTATAGTAGACTGGATCGACCGATGTTACATCCTGAGTCAGCTTGTTGGCAAAATCTATATAATAGATATCAGCATCGAAGGTGATGTTACTCGACTTATGAACATACCCGACCTGATAATTACTGGATGTTTGCGGAACAATGTCGGTTTTTTGGTAAGAAGGTGAATAATAATATGAAATATCAGGAACAAGCATGCCCTGTGCATACTGAGCGTATACAGAAGAACTCTTGTCGATCTTATAATTCAAAGTAAGAAAGGGAAGTGTGGCATTGAACTCATTATCAATGTGTGCTGCTTGACGAGCAGCTTTATCCAATACTGCAGCATCAATCGACTGTTGCCACTTCATCAGTTTAATACCCGGGGTTACCTTTAAATTATCCGTTGCAGCCCACTCAAACTCGGCAAATGGCTGATAATTTTTCCAGCTCGATCCCTGATCGTACAGAATATTCGATCCAATACCTGCAACATTCTTTTCTTTATAGTTTGGCGTCATTCCAAACAGGTTATAATCATATCTGCTGCGGAAAGTATCGGTTGTTTCATACCAGAGTCCCGTTCTAAACAAACCGGCATCAGTTTGTTTCGTTATTTTTACGACATCCCCGTAGATCGCATACTGGTTGATCTTTACATAACCAGGCATCTGTGTGGCACTGCCTTTACTTCCTCCCTGAGTATTAATAACACTGCCTAGACCATCACCAGGAACTGCGCTGTCAGCTGAAAGTGTGTTATTCCCGTACCAGACGTAGTACGACGTGTTATCGACACCCCAGCCGGCACCTAAATCACTCTGAAGCCGGATATAATCAAAGGCGGTGCTTTTCTCAACTCTTCCGTATCCATAATAAAGGGCTTTTGACGGATCGCTGGAGAGGCCAAAGTTTTTGCCATAGATTGCCGCTTGTGCTTCAGTAATACCTTTACTGCCATCTGACTGATAGTAGAAGTTGCTATTGTTGCTTGAAAAAAGGGTGAGCAACGTTTTTGAGCCAATTGGCTGTTCGTATTTAAATGTCAAGTTTTTCGATCCAAGGCTTGAGTTTGTCAGATAGCCGTCACTGGCCATGTCTTGCCCGGTTACTAACAATTTTGAACCACCTAGCCCATCAATAGTCCCGGTATTTATTGATCGGGTAACAGCGGCGCATTACTGCGCCACCGTCCCCTAAGAACCCAGCGTACGACTTTCACCGTACTGGGCTCAAGCCTCGCAAAAGCACATTGCTGTACCCAGTAAAGACAAAACTCTCTTT
>CAIXLG010000033.1 GCA_903920215.1 uncultured Chlorobiaceae bacterium | reverse complement strand
TATTATTCGATTATTATGATTATCTGCATTGGCATTCAACATCCATGGACTGCACTACACATCAATAATCAGACTCCCATAGGACGTATCTTGCTCCATTGCTTTGACTTGGGGCACTTGCAAAAATAATTTTCCGGTTAGTTTTGCGGGTTAAGCTCAAGGACAGTTGCACTGTAACCATGATCCCGAAGTTTGTCGACTGTGGCTTTGCCGTAGGCGTAGAGGACGAGGCGGGGGGATATTTGGGCGAATATTTCCAGAAAAGAGTCAACCTGCTCGGGAGTTGTGAATGCAATTCCTGAAAAGAGCGAGAGATCAATGTCGTTATAACTGTTCGCCTGGTTTTTCAGGGAGATCAGTGGGAGTATTTTGCCCGGCAAGAGGCATCGGCTGGGTTCAGTGCCGGTATAGAGAATTTTTGGACGCCTTCTGTACAGGGATGCTGTCTGACCGATAATGGCGAGCAATGGGGAAAGGTGCTCCTGCAGGTGCATGGAGCCGATGGAGGTCAAGGTGACGGTTTCATCGACAAAACCGGCCTTGTAGACCAAGGCAACAGGCATTTGAGAATTGATGCCTTCCGCTATGAGCGTGCTTTGGAGTTCCTTCAGTCGACTGGCACACATATAGTAGACAAGGGTGCGATCAGCTGCTCCGGCAAGGGCGTTGTGGGCGCTGAGCAGTGTGACTCCCCCACTGACCGCTCTCAGGGTAAGAGGGATTCCGGCTGAGGCGGCGGCACTCTGCACCGCAGACACTCCCGCTACAACCTCCACATCAATCTGACGATCGAGCAGATATGCCATTTCCTCTCCTCCCCTGCCGAAAATAAGCGGGTCTCCTCCCTTGAGGCGGACAACCACCTGTTTCTTCAGGGCGGCAAGGTAAAGCTGCTGGTTTATCGTATCCTGGTCTGCATGGTGGCGGCCTTTGCGTTTTCCTACAAATATCTTTTCCGCCGTATAAAAGTCCAGCAAATCTGTGTCGATGAGGTCATCATAAAAAATAACATCCGCATTGCGCAAGAGCGCATCCGCCCGGAGCGTCAGATATTCACGACCTCCGGCTCCGGCTCCTGTCAAATAGACTTTTCCGCAGGTCTGGCGGATGTCCATCGGAGCAAAGAGCACTTTGAGGTCAGCCCGATCATTCTGGACGACAATCACGCTGTTATCGTGGAGCGGATGGCTTGCATCCACATCCTGAATGATTGTGTGGGTTATCAACGCTGCGACGTCCAGGCTTGCGGGCAGGCGATCAGGGAGATCGGCAGCTGGAATGACAAGAGCATCCACCTTGCCATCAAGAAGTGGCTGTAAAGGATCACCTTCAAGCGACATCAATCGGAAAGGAAAAGGAAAGATAACCCTGTCGGGGAGATGGTGCTTGCGATACCCGATAACGATGTGAACGGGATCAGGATTTGATGCCATTATCAGTGAAGAGTTGTTTAATCCTGTTCCGCCACAGAATGGCCTTGCGCACATCAGTTCCGCCGGACGATACAGCGACCATCATGGGGCCTTCACTGAAAAGAGCCGGGGTAAGGAAATCACAGAGTTCAGGATCGTCGGGTGTATTGACCAGAATACCGAGGGCATTGGCATCCCTCTTTATAGAGCGGTTGATCTCCCTGTCACTGCTGCAGGAATAAACCAGAAATACTCCTTCAAGATCCTCCCGACAAAACTCCCGCAAATGGTAAGTGCAGCCACTTTGAGTGATCTCTGGAGAGAGCTCTTCACCGACAAGAGTAACCTGACAGTTAAACTTCCGAAGCATCTGCAACTTTTCAAGGGCAGCTTTTCCGCCTCCGGCAATCAGCACATGCTTCCCTGTTACATTCAGGCTTACCGGCAGATAGTTCATATCTGGTACTCGATGATGATTTCCTTTGTTTTCAAGAGATCGGTAACCTCTTTCACTGCATCCGCCACGCTTCCCCCACGAGGAATCTGAAGATCGGGCTGGTAATGAGAAAAGCTGTTTTCACCAAGGTTGATAACAAGAATATCACTGGGCTCATTCAGCTGCTTCAGGGTTTCGATATCGTAATCGTCGGCATCATCGATGGTGGTGATGAAAATAAGCCCGGCATCGGTGAGTATACGGGCAAGCTCACCGATTCTTCTCAGCCTTTCGCCTGCGTTATCGGCATTGTAGCCTAAATCGGCATCCAGACCACGATCAATACTGGCAACTCCAAGGTAATAGGCGTTCAGGCGGTTGCTGAACAATCCCTGTTCAAGAGCTTTGGCTATAGAGCGTTTGCCTGTGCCTGGCACTCCGGTAAAGACAATGAATTTTGCACGATGACGGTTGGCATGCTCCCTCTCTTCTGCTTTGATCAGCCCTTTTTCCCAGTTATTTTCGCGCTCACGAATATGGCGCTGGAGCAGGGTTTCATCGGCTGAAAGGTTTTCGATGACTATACCGCCTCCGGCAATTTCATAATTATCAACGATGACAAAACGTCCGGTGGTCTCACTTGCGGAAGCTGGATCAAACGCAATAGGACGGGATGTTTCGAGAATGCACTCTCCTACATCGCGGCAGTCAAGCTGATGCTTGTTTTTGCTGTAGCTAAGATCTGATGCATCGAGCGTATTGCAGATTTCGGCAAGCTTCACTGACGCGCGTGCAGATCCAATTTTAAGCTTGTACTCCTTCTGCATGATCATGGGGGCTCTGCCTACCCAGAAAATATTCACCCTGAAACGAGTCCCGACTTCGGGCAATGGTTCAGAGGGTTTGACCATGAGTTCACCGGGACGTATATAGATCTGGGTGGTGAGGGTAAACCCCAAAGCCTCTCCAGTTGTGGCATTTTGTTTCGGGAGGGTATTGAACGACTCAACTGATTGAATGGCTGACTGTTTCCCTGATGGCAGAAAAAGCACCTCATCACCAACACTCACCGAACCGGCGGCAACGGTGCCGGCTACAATTCGTCTATCATCATTCTGGCGGGTAAACTTGTAGATATCCTGCACAGGGAAACGGAACGGCTTATCCTCAAGCTGCTTGTCGCTGGTGAAACCGTCGAGCTGCTGAAGAACAGTCGCACCCTTGTACCAAGGCATACGCTCTGAAAGAGTTGCGATATTGTCGCCTTCACGGGCACTGACAGGAATAAAGCTGACAGGCTTCACCTTGATCTGGGCAAGAAACTCCGAATAGTCGGCTTTGAGCTTTTCAAAAACCTCTTCGCTGAAATCGACAAGGTCCATTTTGTTGACCAGCACGGTAACCTGCTTTACACCAAGCATGGAGACCATCTGGCCATGGCGCTTTGAATTTTCCCTGATACCTTCATCCACGTCGATAACAAGCAGGGCCGATTCCGCCCTGGATGCGCCGGTTATCATATTTTTCAGAAACTCAATGTGGCCGGGAGCATCGATAATGATGTAGTCGCGTGCAGCTGTTTTAAAGAAACAGCGTGCCATGTCAATGGTGATTCCCTGTGACTGCTCATCCTTGAGCGCATCAAGGAGAAAAGCATACTCGAAGGGCTTTGAGTTCTTCCGGCAGTTCTCTTTTACTGATTCAAGCTTGCCCTGTGGGAGAGTACCTGTGTCTGCCAGAAGCCGGCCAATTACGGTGCTTTTGCCGTGATCAACGTGACCGACAATAACTATATTCATTTGCGCTCGTCCATGCATCATACCAATGGGAAATAATAATTTACTGATTCTGCACTGATTTGTTGGGGTTCAGGAATCACCCCAACCTACATATGGTTACATATAGCCGTCGCGACGGAGGGTTTCAAGGCCGCCATCTTCACTGTCCTGGGCACGTCCTGAGCGCTCGGCGATATTGGAAAGCCTGCCGCTTTTTAGTTCGTCGATGATCTCAGGGACGGTTTGCGACGCCGAATCAACAGGATTGGTGCATGGGTAACAGCCGAGTGAGCGATACCTGGTGCCCTGCCCCTGATTAAAATAGAGCGACACGACCGGGATCTTTTCTCTTTCGATATATTCCCAGATGTTCAGCTCGGTCCAATCGAGCAGAGGGTGAATGCGTACATGGGTTCCCGGAGAAAAATCAGTCTTGAACTGGTTCCAGAACTCGGGGGGCTGGTCGCCGACATCCCAGACGTTATCCTTGTCCCTGGGTGAGAAATACCGCTCCTTGGAGCGACTCCCTTCCTCATCAGCCCTGACACCAACTATAACGCCAGTATAGGGTTCCTTACCCTCATCGGGCACATAGTGCTTAAGCTCGTGGTCCATGCGGTAACGGGGCCACTCGCCGGAAAGAGTGTGTTTCAGCGCTTCGCTTTTCAGATATTTGCAGCAGGTAATGCGATCGGTATTGCCATCAGGAAAGGTGAGCTTGCTCTCGAACGCTTCGCGGTTTTCACCGTATATCATGTTCAGGTTCCACTCAAGCGCAATACGGTCGCGGTACGAGATCATTTCAGGGATTTTGTAGTGCGTATCGATGTGCACAAGCGGTATAGGGACATGGCCGAAAAAGGCTTTGCGGGCAAGCCAGAGCATGACGGTGCTGTCTTTGCCAATCGACCAGAGCATGCAAAGGCTTTTAAATTCGCGGTAGGCTTCCCTGAGGATATAGACGCTTTGAGCTTCGAGTTTGTCGAGATGATCCATTCTTTCTAAATAAAGTTACTTATGTTCACGGTGCAGGCCGCACTCGCGATGTTCGGCAATCTCCCACCACCAGCGTCCTGCCCGGATATCCTCTCCCGGCTTGACTGCCCTGGAGCAAGGTGCACAACCTATGCTTGGGTACCCGCTGTCATGGAGTGCATTATACGGAACTGAGTTGTTTTTTATATAGTCCCAGACCCATGCTTCAGAGACTTCCGCCAAGGGGTTAATTTTGTAGAGACCGAACGCCGCATCCCACTCAACGGGAGCAACGGCGGTTCTGGTGACAGACTGCTCGCGGCGTAGACCACAAATCCATGCTTTCAGTGTTGAAAGTTTTTTGGTAAGCGGCTGCACCTTGCGAATGCGGCAGCACTCTTTGCGATGTTCAACGCTTTCGTAAAAAAGGTTTGCTCCATGGCTGGTCACCATTGTCTCAAC
>CAIXLG010000032.1 GCA_903920215.1 uncultured Chlorobiaceae bacterium | reverse complement strand
TTCTTGCTCAATATGATCAAGAATACGTTTTGCCTCCAACTTTGATATTTGCTTGAGATCTCGCTGGACAGATTTCTTGTAACCAAGACTATAAGCCAAGAGAGTCCCTCATCTCTTTAGCTGAAAGAAAAGGATCACTCGTATCATGGAGGCGATCAAGCGCTATCTGAAGATCAGCAATATCTTCTATATATGATTCCAAAGCCTTCTGTATGATGAATGAGCGAGGTCTCTCGGTTTCCTTCGCTATTCCATCCAGTCTTTCTGCCAGTTTTTTGGGCAACCTCACCGATATAGGAATACTCATGGCCTCTATTGTAAAAATAATGTAAAATTGTATCACAACAGCATCGTGTGTAATACACTATAATATAATTATAGCTTATATTCAAGAGCCTATTGCGCACTCTAACACCAGAACCAGGCGGCGCAAAGGTTGAGTAACGAGAATATCTGACAGATTGTTATTGTTAAAGGAAATGCTAATTAATGGACATGCCAGAAAACTTTGTTGAACTGATTGCGCCTGCCGGTGATATGACCTGTTTGCAAACCGCACTGAAGGCCGGAGCGGACGCCGTCTACTTCGGAGCGGAAGGCTATAATATGCGCGCCGGAAGCAGCAACTTTGTCATTTCGGACTTTCCTGCCCTTAAAGCGCTCTGCACCGAGTTCAACGCCAAAAGCTACCTGGCGCTGAACACCATTGTCTATGATGGCGAACTGAAGAAGATGACTCAAACCGTTGCAGCAGCAAAAAAAGACGGATTCGATGCCGTGATCTGCTCGGACATGGCGGTCGTTGAAGCGTGCCGGAAATTAGATATGCCATTTCATATTTCCACACAGGCATCGGTCAGCAACTACAGTGCGGTAAAGTTTTATGCAGGACTCGGAGCTAAAATGATTGTTCTGGCAAGGGAACTCACCCTGGAACAGGTGCAGCACATTACAGGAAAAATAAAAGCTGACGGGCTTGATGTGCGCATTGAATGCTTTGTTCACGGAGCAATGTGCGTCGCTGTTTCTGGGCGGTGTTTTATGTCGCAGGAGGTTTTTGGCCGTTCGGCAAACCGCGGTCAGTGCGTTCAGCCCTGTCGGCGACAGTATATCATTACCGATCCGGAGGAAAACGAGGAGCTGGAAATTGGTACCGACTATGTCATGAGTCCCAAGGACCTTTGCGCTATCGAATTTATTGACGTCCTGACCGATGCGGGAATCAGTGGTTTAAAAATTGAAGGGAGAAGTCGCAGCCCAGAATATGTCAATACAGTCACAGCAGCCTATCGCAAAGCCATCGACTTCTGTAAAGAGCATCGTAACGACCCGCAATTCAGAAGAGAGTACAATGCACTGACCAGTACGCTGAAAAAAGAGCTGACTCTTGTTTATAACCGCGGATTTTCTGAAGGGTTTTATTTCGGAAAACCCCTTGAGGCATGGACAAGAGAGTACGGCTCAATGGCAGAGGAAAAGAAAATTTTTATCGGCGACGTAAAGAAATATTACCCAAAAGCCGGAGTGGCAGAAATCATCATCTGTGCCCGAGGTCTTAAGAGTGGTGAAAAGCTCTCTATTCTGGGAGCTAAAACGGGAGTGGTAACGGTGATGGCTGATTCTTTTTATACAAACGATCTCGCCGCCACAGCTGCAGGAAAAGGCGATAGTCTGACCATCAAGTGCTCAAAGGTCAGAAAACATGACAAGGTTTACGTGCTTGAAAAAAGAGCCTGAAAAGAAAAATGCTGAACTGATTCAGGATTCTGAAACTTTAAGCGTGGGTACACTTTTATCTTTGATAATCAGTTTAGGCTCTGGATTTAATAGAATACGATGTGACTCGCGCTCTTTTTTTCTCAGTGCTTCTACAATTCGATTAAGATCATTACCATAAAGTGCAGCATGCTCTCTTCGATAACGACGTACCTCTTCAACAATTGGATCATTAATCATCGGACATAGCTCATTTTTTCTTATTTCTGATCTGCAAAACACGGTAATATAACCACCACCAAACCGCAATTCAAACTCACTGCCTGATTGCTCTGTCCCGTTGGAGTCTCCATGATTATTATTCTTCCATAAAGCTTTTTTGTACCTTTATGGGGGAGCATTTTTCCGTCTATAAACGGACTTTTTCTTAAGAACCAAAGGGAAAGGACTAGGGCTCGATGATATACAAAGTCATAGCAAAGTCTGAGTTCAAACGGTTTACTGACGCCCTGCTCCGGGATAATACCTCTTTCGGACCACGGCAGGTTGACACAGACAGCCGGGGAAAAGCTGTATACCAGTTTCTGCCAGTAACGTCATCTGACGATGTCGCTTTTAACTATACCGTAACAGCTTCATCAGCGAAACACTTTTTTCTCCCATTCCGGGAAGAGCTGTCGCGCTTTGTCTTCCAGGATCAAGAGTGGGATCAGCAGATAAACTACGAAGCAGATCCAATTGTTCTTATCGGGCTCAGAGCTTGTGATATCAGCGCCCTGAATATTCTGGACGATGTTCTGCTCAAAGGCCACTTCCCTTCTCCCTATTATCTCGCAAAACGCAAAAACACCTTTGTGATCGGCTTGGACCATCTGCCGCTTCCTGACTGTTTCTGCAAGTCCATGAGCCATCATACCATTTCGACCGGCTTCAACCTCTTCTGTTCTGATATCGGAGAGGATTACTACCTCTCTATCAACTCATCGAAAGCTTTCAATTTTCTAAAAGAGTTCGATACCCGCGATCCACTTGATGATGACAACTGCCGACTTGTTGAACGCCGTAAAATTATTTCAGACAGTTTTCTCTCTGAAGTCGACGTCACTGCGCTCCCAAGCATTCTCGATATTGAGTTTGACTCCCCCGTCTGGGAAAAATGGGGAAACAAATGCCTTAACTGCGGCACCTGCGCCATGGTTTGCCCGACATGTTACTGTTATTCTGTCGAGGAGTCCTTTGCTACCAATCTGAAAGGTGCTACCCGGCAGAAAAAACTTTATTCCTGCAACCTCGTTGACTTTGCTGAAGTTGCAGGGGGACACAATTTCCGTCCCAAAAACGGCGACCGGCTCAAGTACCGCTATTACCATCAGCACCGGGGATTTGCCGAAAATGCCAACCAGCAGATCTGTGTGGGCTGCAACCGGTGCGGAAGGGCGTGCCTGGCTGGAATAAATCCTAAAGACGTGATCAACGACCTCAGAATGGAAAAAGAGTCATGCCTGACAAACATTTCGTCATCCCCCGACAGGATATAAACCGGGAGGATTTTACCTCTTCAATTCCTGATTTCAATCGCCGTTCTGAGTTCATGAAAACGGACATGGGGCATAAATGCATCATCACCAATATCGTACGCCTCACCGAACAGGAAAAGCTTTTCAAGCTCCGCATTATCGACCCTCATGAACGGGGGATTTTCAGGTTCAAGCCCGGTCAGTTTCTTATGCTTGAACTTCCCGGCTTCGGAGATGTACCGATCTCGATTTCAAGTTCGAACAGCAATCATGAGTTTCTTGAGCTCTGTATCCGAAAAGCAGGCCATGTCACTTCTGCGCTTTTCACTCTTGACGAGGGAGCGCATGTCGCCATCAGAGGGCCGTTTGGATCGTCATTTCCCATGGATGAAATGGCCGGAAACAATGTCCTTCTTATTGCCGGAGGGCTTGGCTTTGCACCACTGCGCGCGCCACTCTTCTGGATCAGCGAGCATCGGGAAAGGTTTCTCAATGTTGCTGTGCTTTACGGTGTAAAAGAGCCCTCACAACTGCTCTTCACCTATCAATTCGACGAATGGGAAAAGATCAATCATATCACTCTGCATACCATTGCAGAGCACGCTGAAGCTGGATGGAGGGGGAAAAACGGAATGATCACTGATCTTTTCCAGGATATTTCCATTGACTCTGAGCATACCTATGCGATTGTCTGCGGACCTCCGGTCATGTTCAAGGTGGTCTGCAGCTACCTTGACAACCTCGGTATTCCCATGAACCGCATGTTCGTCTCTCTGGAAAGAAGGATGCACTGCGGTATGGGCAAATGCTGCCGCTGCATGGTCGGATCAACCTTTACCTGTGTAGACGGCCCGGTTTTCGATTACTGGTCGGTTATGAATCTCAAGGAAGCCATTTAGAACCATCTGCATGAAGCATCGGGGATTTACTTTTGAAAAGCTGAAGATCGCTTCTTTCGACTTCACCTGCTGCGAAGGATGCCAGCTGCAGCTCGCAAACAGGGAGTCAACACTAATAGACTTTCTTGAACTGCTTGATATCAAAAATTTCAGGGAGCTCTCCAGCGAGCAGTTCGACGATTACGACATCGCCCTCATTGAAGGAAGCATCAGCCGGCAGGATGAGGTGGAACGGCTGCAGGCAATAAGACGCCAGGCAAAAACTCTTGTAGCATTTGGAAGCTGTGCATGTTTCGGAGGGGTCAACAGCCTGAAAAATAAATTTTCTCTCAAGGAATTGGTCGCTGAAGTCTATCCTGGAATGAAGGTAGAGACCATGCCGGTAAAAAAAATCAGCGACGTGGTCAAGGTTGACCTTTCAATTCCAGGGTGCCCGGTAAACAAGGAAGAGGTAGAGCGCATCATGGTAAACCTTGCCACCGGGTCTCTTGTGACACTCCCCAAACACCCAGTTTGTTTTGAATGCAAGGCACAACTCAACACCTGCCTGTTCGAGCTTGGCGAAATCTGTCTCGGACCGATCACCCGTGGCGGATGCAATGCCGTATGCACAACAGGAAAAACGCCCTGTTTAGGGTGCCGCGGTCCGTCAGAAGAGATCAACATGCCCGCCTTTGTGGAACTGGTCAAGGCAAGAGAGCTCAGCCTCGATGACTTGCAGGAAAAGATTGCTTTTTATAATGCATTTGAAGGATTCAGCAACCATGAAGCGTGACTATAGTCTCGATATCCGTCACCTGACAAGGGTGGAAGGTCATGCAAACATTTCGATAACTGTCAAGGACGGAAAGCTTCTTGATGCTCGGTGGGCAATTGTTGAAACTCCAAGGTTTTTTGAAGTGATGGTCAAAGGCATGAGTGCTGAAAGAGTGCCTTTTTTAACATCGAGAATCTGCGGGATATGCTCAATAAGCCACGCCCTTGCAAGCATAAGGGCACTGGAACGGGCAATGAAGATAGAACCTCCTGTTGTCGCAGAAAAAACAAGGCTACTGGCCATGCACGGCGAAACCCTGCAAAGCCATGCACTGCACCTCTTTTTTCTTGTTGCTCCCGACTTTACCGGAACGGCAAGTGTTCTGCCGCTGATTACCTCCCACCCCGATCTTATCAAAGCGGGACTACGCATCAAAGAACTCGGCAACGAGATCAGCACAGTTTCAGCAGGGCGATGCACTCACCCAGTCAGCCTTGTAGTCGGCGGGCTGAGCAAAGCTCCCGACAAGCAGCAGCTTTTACAACTTCGAACAATGATTCAGGAAAGTAAGCCTGCGCTCGACACAGCATGTTCTTTTTTCCGTACCCTTAAGATTCCGGAGTTCAAACGGGAAACAGAATTTATCTCACTTTCTAACGGGTCAAGCTATCCATCAATTGGCGGGAGTATTATTTCGACTGATGGTGTTAAACAGGATGAGAATGAGTACCTGTTGATGACCAACGAATACAGTCGTGATTTTTCAACGTCGAAATTCACCAGGCTCAGCCGCGAATCGTCAGTTGCCGGTGCATTGGCTCGATTCAACAACAACTACGATCGGCTGCACCCGAAAGCAAAGGAGGTTGCTGCATCCTTTGATCTCCAGGCGGTATGCCACAATCCGTTTATGAACAACATAGCTCAGCTTATTGAGTGTATCCATATTCTTGAAGATGCCGGGGAGATGATAGACTCGCTGCTCGACATGGAACTACGGGAGATTAGAACACCATACTCACCGAAAGCCGGTTCGGCAACAGGAGCAGTTGAAGCGCCGCGCGGTATTCTGTATCACCATATGGAAACGAGTGATGAAGGAAAAGTAGTTCGTGCAGACTGCATTATCCCAACAACACAGAATAATGCCAACATAGGGTACGATCTCGGTGCCATTGCTGAACAAGCCTTACAAGAAGGAAAGAATGACAAGGAGATAGAAAAGCTCTGTGAAATGGTGGTGCGATCCTACGATCCCTGTATTTCGTGCTCGGTGCATTGAGCGAAAAGGAAATTAAACACGAGAAAGCAGGAAAGGCAGGAAAGCGGGAAGAACTTTCCTGCCTCTCAACTCAAAGAATCTCGACAAGTTCGATCTCGAAGGTAAGATCCTGTCCGGCTAGCGGATGATTGGCGTCGAGCGTCACGACTGTATCGCTGATATCAACAACCATTACAATCGCCTGCTGGTCGTCGGCAAGCCCAACCTGAAGCTGCTGACCAAGCTCCAGCTCCATATCGGCAGGAAACCGCTCCCTGTCTACGTCGGTTACCAGTTCTGCGCTATGAGTCCCATAGGCCTCTTCGGCTGGAATAACGGAAACCTTGACATCTCCAATAGCCATATCAAGTACAGCAATATCAAATCCCGGTATAACCTGCCCGGCCCCTATTGTAAACTCCAACGGTTTACGGTCAGCCGATGAATCGAATACCGTGCCATCTTCAAGCGTTCCGGTATAATGAACTTTTACTGTATCCCCTTGTTTGGCTTGAGCCATGTTTTCCTCCTTTTTTTCTGATCAAAACTTTTACCTGCAAAAAAACCTGATTTCTACCGATTCCAACCATCCAAAGAATGATGGAACGAGCAGACTAAGCAGCGAAGCTAGGGAAAAAACAATAAAAAACACAGTTTTTTATACTTTATCGGATGGCTTGTTCTGTTCCATTGCCATGGTGACTTTCGGCAGCCAGCCTGGATAATTGCGATTAATAAACTCAATCAGCTGTTCACGAACCAGACAACGCAACTCCCAAAGTTCCGAGGAGTTCGCTGCACTGACGAGCGCACGCATCTCTATCGAATTCTCACTCGCGTTGGTCACCTGCATTTTTACAACCCTCTTGTCCCATAGTGGTGTTGAAGAGACAATCCGCTCGAGTTCCTGGCGGAGGATGTCGGGTAGCATCCCATAATCGAGGTAGATCAACACTGTGCCAAGAAGTTCCGGGGAGGTACGACTCCAATTCTGAAAGGGACGATCAATAAACCAGGTAATGGGCACGATCATACGTCGCTGATCCCAGAGTTGAACGACAACATAGGTCAGGGAAATGTCCTCAATGCGTCCCCATTCTTTTTCAACCACCACAACATCACCGATACTGATTGGCTGCGTGATAGCAATCTGGATGCCCGATATAAGGGTTGTAAGGCTTTTTTGAGCGGCAAAACCCAGTATCACTCCTGCAATACCTGCCGAAGCCAGAATGCTCAACCCGACCTGGCGAACCGTATCAAAGGTCATCAGCACACCCGATACAGCAATAAGGATAAGAACCACATTCACTATCTTACGGGCAAGACTGACATGCGTGGCAATTTTTCTTGCAGACTCGTTTTCTTTGACTCTGGCCGAATAGTGCTGGAGAATAACCTGCTCAAACAACCGGAACAGCCGCATAATGAACCATACAAACCCGATAATGGAACAGATGAGGACGGTATGTTTAAAAAACTCCTTTGCGGCAGGCGTGAGCGGTATATAATGAAGCAGAAGGGGGAGAGTAATGAGGGAAACAAGGATTCTGAATGGCCAGATCATCAGCTCATAGGATACACGGGTATGCTTGATCCTTGAGCGAATAACCTTTATGACTATCTTGAACAGCCAATTTGCCACCAGATAAAAAACAATGGTGGACAAAATAATTGCCACGGGTATCAGGTACGTACCCTGAAGGAGATTCCATAATCTCATGATCGTATCCATAAGCATAGCGCAATAAGCTGACCCCGGTCAGAATTGGCCGGGTTTTCTGATGTTCTATCCTTTAAGGCGATCAAATTCACTGCGGGAGCGACTCACGCAATCCTCAATAGCCATACCTCCGAAGTAATTGCCGGTCAAGAGCAGATTTTTTTCCTTCTTCAGCAAAACATTGGTTTTTTCAAGCCACTTGTGATGACCCATTCTCAGCGATGGAACGGTATTTATTTTTGAAGCCGTATGCTCTATTTTCGACATGCTGACTCCGAGAACCTCCGTGATACGGTTTCGTTTGGCCTTGTCATCAAGACCTGGTTTGAAATGGAACACAAAACCGCGATAGTTATCGTCGGGAACAGTATCACGCGACACAACGGAAAAAAACAGATCGTCAGGAGAAATAAGCGCAGCAACAGGTTTCAAGGAAATATTCTCCTTGCGGACAATAACTCCAAGCGAATCAACGTCGGCTGCCTTCAGTTGAGAAAAATGGTTTGCTATTTCAGGTTTGATATCCTTTAACAGTTTTGAGGTGACCATCGATGGAGTTGCCAAAACAAGAGTTTTGGCGGAATACTCATTACCGTCGGCAGTTCTTATCTCATACAGGCCATCGACAAACTTCAGTGAAGTTATATTCTGGTTAGTAAAAACGTTCAGGCCGCTCCTTGCGGAAATCGCCTGTGCAACGCTTTGCAAGCCCTCTTTGAAGGTATAGTTCTTCAGCACAACCTTCCGTTTTTCCCTGCTTTTAAACATCATTTCAGCAGGAAAATCATCTGTCTTCTGTGAAGGGACTGCATTAAAAAAATGACTGAGTACATTATTATAGTTGCGCTCTCCTACGATTTTCGAGTAGTAGGACTTCACACTTTCGCCATCCTTCTTCAACGTGAAGAGGTTCGGGACAGAAACAAGCAATTCAAAAATATTGAGTGAGGAAACAATGGATTTGACTTTTCCATTCATAAACAGGGAAAAAGGCACCTTGGCGCGAGGAATGATAGTATCCGTAATACCGCAGGCTTCAACAATATCAAGAAGGTTCTGATAGGAGCTGTAACAGGTATGCGCTCCCATTTCAAGCCAGAATTTTTTGCCGTTTGCACTGTAGTGAGGAGATGCAAAAGAGCCGCCGATAGTATCGTTTTTTTCAAGTATCGTGGTTTTCATGCCAGCCTGGACACAATAAAAAGCAAGACTGAGGCCGCTAATACCACCCCCGACAACAACAACATCGTTTTGCATCATAACAGGAAAAGGATTTTCAGTAGTACATTCAAAAAAACAAGTTGCCTCAGTACAGAAAAAAAACTTCTCTACAAGGCAACATCAAAAACTTCTGGTGCAATTTAGTGAAATCAGGCAAGAAGTCAGCAACAAATCAAGAGGTTTCAGGGTTAAAAGGGACACAAGCGACATCAAGGACAGCAAGGACAAAAACGCCGTTGCTGAATTTCCCCTGGCTGCTTCAATAATTATTTTGGTGTGGCTTTTTCATCTTCCAGATAGTTCTGCGAATAACGAACATAGTTTTCAGGCGACTCCTCAATATTGCTACGTTCATCATCGGTAATCGGCCTCATGACCTTTGCAGGAACCCCGGCAACCAGCATCCCTGAAGGAACCGTAAAACCCTGCCTTACGAGTGAACCCGCAGCAACAATCGAATAGGGTTCAACAACACAGCCGTCAAGCAGTACCGCGCCCATACCAATCAACACATAATCCTTCACAGTACAGGCATGCAGCACCGCACCATGACCAATAGTCACACAATTTCCAATATTCAACGGCCCAGTATCGTGCGTTACATGCAAAGTCGCATTATCCTGCACACTGGTTTTCTCCCCGATACGGATAGGACAAACATCACCCCGCACAACCGCATTGAACCAGATACTGGAGTAGGCGCCAATATGCACATCACCAATAACAAAAGTCCCGTCAGTCATAAAAACCGTTTCATGCAACTGCGGCCACACCCCCTTATAAGGCATCACTTTTCCCATACTTTTACAACTTTAGAAAATTGACAAATACTTATTCTATTATAATAGAAAGAGTTAATAGTTTCACTTTTTTTATTGAATCATCATTTAATGCAAAAAAGCAATAAGACGTTACAGGATCACGTCCAATAGTCTGTTCAAATTTTATAACATAGTGATGGGATAAGATGACACTACAAGCACTGTTCATTTCTTAATGCAAGTTGGATCAGTTCGTTGATTAATGTTGAGATTATTCCTCTTGAAGATGCAATACTACACACATAGAATGCCAATTATGCGCTGCGGTGCCGCTTTCATAGGTTCACTTTCGAGTCACATTATTAGCCCCCGTGTCACTGGGTTACCGGAACCGAAAAAACGAGAACTGTGAGAATCATCTCCCTATTTACATCCCCATTTTGATGAAACACATATCGAAATCCACTTTCATGCTTCCAGTCAATCATACGTTTGTAGTTAAGATGCTTTTCAGTTTCACGCGTGATACCTGATAGTACAGTGCTCATATTCGTGCCACGATTAAATATCAGAATTGCCGTTTTCGTATCTCGCCAAGCAGTGTAGCCAAGCAATTGATCAATTGTTTCCTTGTAGTGTTTCTGTCCGTTCCAATACTTACACTCTGCAATGAATATGTTTCTACTATTTACCCGTAAAAGAATGTCAGTTTTGCCACTAACATTAAATGTTTCACCTGTTGCTATCCCTTCGAACTGACCGTTTAATTGAACCAAGAAGTGTTGCCGAAGGTCCTCCTCTTTCATTGTTTTGAAAGCCGAAGGGCTTCGCTCCATGACAAGAGCCATATTTTGGATAACATTTAAGATGTGGTCATAGTTTTCATCATCAAGTATGGGCTCCGGCTCGTAGGGTAAGGATGTTGCAGGTGGCAATGTTGGAGTAACTTTTCTTTTAATAGATGGTTCTGCATAAGTCTTCGTATTATCTGCTCTAGCTTTCAGCGGAATTCCGAGAGACGCTGCACGATTCTGATTATTCAGAATACGGTTCCGCCTACTTTCAATTGCGTTATCTGCGTGCGACGGTAGATTAAGGTTAAAAGCATCAACATCCTTTCTTATCCACGCAAGATGCTCTTCTATATCTGCTAACGTGCTATCTAGTTCTGAACGAATATCACGTTGAATATCGTTTGGAATTAAAAACTCTAGACAAATGGCATTACCGTTTACCTTGGCCTGCGGATACCTATGTGAATATGTACTTGCGCGTGCGTGTATAAGTTCTGCCTCACCATCAAAAGGGACTTCAATCTTAATGAGCTGACCCGGAATATGAAAAGGGATACTTCGATCTTCAATCCAGCGATTCTGATCGTGACTAACATCAACTTTGATCTCGTTTTCTTCTACAGTCCAATCATTCCGCTTTAAAGTAGGCACCACCAAAGAATACCGTTCAAAAAGATACTTCGAGAGATCAGATGGTGCCGTATTAAGTAATCTGTTTGCATCCAACCCTTCAACTTCTTCAATTAGTGCGGCATTCCTTTGATCAATCAGGTTGCGAAGATCATACCTTTTGAACAAATGACCAGAGTATTTATCCCTAAGATTCATAGAATTTTTGGTTCTTCGGTGAATTTCGTGAAGGACCGCAAATTTTGAGGTTACGATCCTTCACTTCTTGATGATTCCTATCACTTGTCAGGGTGGATTCAGGTCTTCCAGTCCCTGTTTTAGGATGTTCGGATAATTCAATAAGCAGCTTCTTGATTTTTTCAATAACTGACTCATCACCGACTTTATACCAAAACCTCATATCTTCTTTGGCATTGTCAGCGATGTCTACAAAATACTTGCCCATGGATCACTGAGATCTTTGATCCTGGTAACCCTGCCAGCTTTGGCATCGGCTCTTCCCCTTTCAATAGCCTCAATAACCTTGGGGTCGGAGAAATACTTATCAGTATCACTTATATTTTTTGCTGGTACGATTTCATACGTCTCTGTATTGCCACACTGGATAATAACACGTTCCTTATTAGCTAAGTTCAGGTATTTCCTGAGGTTCTTGCGCAACTCTGTCGTGCTTATTGCTATCATGATTATCTCTCCCTTTCTTCTGTGTTACCGTATATCCTAATTTCCCGGATAATTTATAACTATAAAATTTTTATGTCTATAAAATAAAATAAGTTATTGCTAATTTTTCATCATTTTTCGCAATATTCATAGCTATTATAATAACTATGAATGAAGTGCAATGCGGAA
>CAIXLG010000031.1 GCA_903920215.1 uncultured Chlorobiaceae bacterium | reverse complement strand
CTTTTGAACTTATACCAAACATAGTAATTCCTTAGACCAAAGTTTTATACAAAGCGATTGAAGATGCAACTTCATCGGCAGTAGGTTTTTTACGACAAGACATATAATAGTGTTTTCCGTCTCTTAAGACTGGATAAACAGTCGCGTAAACCCAATAAAATTCTCTTCCGCCTTTGACATTGTTTTTAACAAATCCTGTCCACGTCTCTCCCCTCTTTACTGTTTCCCATAAATCTTTGAATGCCGCTTTTGGCATATCAGGATGACGGACGATATTATGTGGCTTTCCGATTAACTCTTGAGTGGTGTATCCTGCCGCTTCACAAAAATCATCATTAGCAAAGACAATAACCCCCTTCTCATCGGTTTCACTTACGAGGAATGCGTATTCTGACAGAACCCTTTCTGTTCCATTAACACTATAGATGCTCATTATTTTCCTTAAAATTTAGAGTAACTCCCTTTCCTCACACCCCCTAAACACTTTTGAGAATTAATTATTTTTACTCTTAGTGCGTCCGTTTTCGGTATTATTTTAGCCATTATTGCGTGATAAATATGGAGAGAATCGAATGGGTTACAGTGGGAAAGTTATGGATCATTTGGGATTGATTGCAGGAATGGTAGATGAGCTTGGCATTGTAGAGGTTATTGACAATGCCCTAGAACAAGATTTTGAAAAGCGTCATATCAGTATTGGACAAACGATCAAAGCGCTTATTATAAACGGGCTGGGGTTTACAGGTCGTCCGATGTACTTAACACCGCAGTTTTTTGCCACCAAACCCACAGAGTTACTGATTGGTGAGGGAGTGAAGGCTGAACATCTCAATGAGAACACTATCGGTAGAGCAATGGATAGTCTTTATAAACATGGTGTCAGCGCACTATTTGGTCTTATTAGCAAGGGTGCCTTTGACGCACTCAAGCTTCAGCCACAATTTGCTCATCTTGATTCAACGAGCTTTAGTGTTCATGGGAATGGTTATGAGCCCAGTGATAAATTCATCACTACGGATGATAAAGGAAATGAGACACGCCCCAGTGTCATAGAGATAACCCAAGGGTACAGTAAAGATCATCGTCCTGATTTGTCGCAACTGATGCTTAATATGATTGTTGATAATCACGCAGGTATCCCAATGGCAATTGAAGCCCTTAGCGGTAACAGTAGTGATAAAACAACCTTTGCCCAAACGGTTGCTAAGTATACCTCTATGATCACGACACAAACAGCTCAGTCAACCGTTATCGCCGATTCAGCTCTTTATTCCAAAGACAACCTTGCCATTTTAAAACAATCTAAGCTTTACTGGATTACCCGTGTTCCTGAAACAATGACAGAGTCCAAAGAGGCAATAGAGAATACACAACTCAAAGATATGACACAGTACAGTAGTGATGAACGCTATAAATATAAAACAATGGAGAGCACCTACGGTGATGTAGCACAAAACTGGGTTGTTGTCTACTCCACAGAGGCACGCCAACGAACCATTAAGACACTCTCTCGTCGCTATACCAAACTCAGTGATAGTGAACATATCCAAATGAGAAAACTGGAAAAAGAGCGTTTCTCTTGTGAAGTAGAAGCCCTTAAAGCAATTGAAAAACTGACCAAATCACTCAAGCTGACAACAATGGAAACAAAGATCACTCCACTGGCTAAATATAGCAAAGCAGGCAGACCCGCCAAAGGGGAAAAACCACAAATAATTGAGTATGCCATTAGCTGTACGCAGCTGTTCTCTTCCCTTGAGCTCTACCAACAAGAGCTGCATAAGGGCTCTTGTTTTATCCTAGCCTCCAACAATCTTGCTAAAAAACCTGAAGAGATTATGGATGGTTATCAAAACCAATACAAAGTAGAAAGGGGATTTGCCTTTCTAAAAAGTAAAGAGTTTCTAACTGATGCCATCTTTCTAAAATCACCCGAACGAATTGAAGCTCTTTTGATGATAATGGCTTTATGTCTAATGGTCTATACCGCATTGGAATACCGCATCCGTAACGAACTTCATAATTACAAAGAAACTTTCAAAGACCAAAAAGGTAAACCTACCGTAAAGCCTACTGCCCGCTGGGTATTTCAATGCTTTGAGGGAATTCAATATCTTCTTATTCATGAACTCAACAAATCGCTAATTTTAAATCTTAATGACGATCACAAACTCATTATTTCACTTCTTGGGAAGCATTATGAAAAAATATACTTTTAGGAGATG
>CAIXLG010000030.1 GCA_903920215.1 uncultured Chlorobiaceae bacterium | reverse complement strand
TCCCTCGCTCAAGATGTACAGAGTCACCTGAAATATTGCCCAAGGGCGAGTGAAGATAAAGGTTGGGCGAACTGGCTGGATGAAAGCATTGTGAAAAACATGCATGATAGTTGGGTGGTGTACGCCCGAAACTCATTACATCAATCTCCCGATTCTTCCATATGCGAGGTACCCAAGTCAGGCAGTCAGCACCTTGGTACAACTGGTAAACGGGAATGCCGAAACGAGCTTTCGGATAGTCCACATCTTCATGGGCGGTAACTGTGATGGCATCAAACAGAGCAGTTTCCTTGACAAACCCCGGCTGAAAATAGGAATCGGTGACAAACCCGTAAATTTTTTCAAACTTCTTTCTGCAGTCCGGAATGGCATTGACCATGCCTAAATCGCCGGGCCCTCTTCCCACAACGATAAGAACATCCCCACCAGTCGAATGCAAAGGTTCAAATCCGACTTGCCCTGGTCGAATCAAATGACCAAGCCATGAACCCTTGTCAGGTTTTGGTGAAAGGATTTCGGCTTGAAAATATTGGGCAAATAATTCGGCCATCTCATCAATGGCTACCCAACCAGCATAAGGGGACGCAAGTCCAGCATAAAGTACAGAGATTTTCATAACGAACAGGAAGCAGATAAGATTGAGCCTCTACTGCATCAGTGCCAGGGAAAGGCATTATAACTTATTATAAATAAATATTTTAAGTTCAAATACTATAGTTGTCGAAACTGTGCATTGAGCAAAAGAACTCATAAAAAATGACTTTAATGTAAAATCTTGTCTGGGGTGCCAGCTGATTTTATTTTGCCATTTTCAAGATTGTAAAGTTTGTCACAATGTTCAATAGTGCTGAGCCGGTGGGCCACTATAATTATGGTTTTTGATCCCTGCAACTCGCGTACTGCCTCCATCACACCTTTTTCTGTCGCTGTATCAAGTGCACTGGTGGCTTCGTCAAGGACAAGCACAGAGGGATCGTGATAGAGCGCACGTGCAATCCCGATTCTTTGGCGTTGACCACCTGAAAGACGAACGCCACGTTCACCTACAACAGTATTAATGCCTTCAGGTAAACTTTGAATAAAATCATCAAGATGAGCCGCTCGAATTGCATTCAAGACAGATTCTTGGTTAATTTCTTCACTGGAAAGTCCAAAGGCTATATTTCGAAGCAATGTATCATCGGTTAGATAAATTGATTGTGGTACGTAACCTATTTGATTCTGCCAGCTCCGTAATTTTTGCTGAATATTTTCGCCATCCACATATACAATACCTTGATCCGGGGGCAGCAGGCCAAGCAGTATATCAACCAGTGTGCTTTTTCCAGCGCCGCTGGTACCAATAAAGCCAATTGATTCACCGCATTTTATAGTAAGTGAAATATCTTTAAGAGATGGTACATCTGCTCCAGGATATGTATAGGTAATGTGCTGTAACTCAAGGGAATTATGAAAAGATGATTGTGTTGATTTTTTTTCAGGATCTTCCGGAGCAGAAAGGATGAGATCCTTCTGGAGGACATCAATAACCGGCAAACAGTATTTTAGTGATTGCATAACATTCAACAAGCGGTTTACTGAGGGCATCAAGCGAAAAGTTACAACAGCAAAAAGCCCGAGTTTTGGAATGATGGTTTCGAGCGCCCCTCCTTGTGCAAGCATGACAAGCACAAGCGCCACCAGACCACAAACAGCAAGCAAC
>CAIXLG010000029.1 GCA_903920215.1 uncultured Chlorobiaceae bacterium | reverse complement strand
CTGTCATCCCAACCATTCTCTCTGTCATCCCGAGGTACTCCGAGGGATCTCATCGCCATACCGCCATAAAAGGCCACACCATTCTCCCCCCTATATATCAGCCTCGTAAATAACATACTCCTTGTAAGGCGTCCCTCCGATAACCTTTGCCAGTTTACTCATAGGCTCATTTGCTTTGAGCACCCAGCTCATTTCACTGGCAAACACTCCATGCTTTCCTCCGTAATCGGCAATCTGGACATTGAGAATACTGTCTACTCCCTTATTGCGGTATTCCGGAAGCACACCCATGGTAATGGTACGAACCATGGTAATATTGCGGCTGTACCAGAGATATTTCAGCAGGCCGAGCGGTGAAAACGGATTTCCGTTCACATGCTTCAATGCCTGGTTAACATCAGGAAGAGAAAGCGAAAAACCGACAGTACGCTTGTTTATATCCTCAACAAAATAAATGTAATGCGGGTTTGCCAGCGGCTTGAGGCTTTTGGCAAGAAAGTTGAACTCCTTGTCGGTCATGGGAACGAAGCCCCAGTTTTTCTCCCAGGCCTTGTTGTAAATATTGCGAATACGTTCTATTTCCCCATCAAAGTCCTTCATGTTCATGATCCGTACCGTCAGCCCTTCCTTTTTCATGACATGCTCAGCGATACGACGCAGACGGGAAATATCGATAATTTTTTGATCGATATACCATGCAAGCAGCTCCTGCCCGATATGATGCCCATAGTTCAGAACAAGGTCATTGTAATAGGGAGGATTGTAAAGCATGAGAAACACAGGAGGACTGTCGTACCCTCTTGTCAGCATGCCGCACTGATCATTCATCGATGGGCTGACCGGACCGCGCATTGCATTGAGCCCCTTCCCTTTCAACCACTTGGCCGCTGCATCAAAAAGCGCATTGGCAACCTTCTGATCATTGATACACTCAAAAAATCCCCAGAAGCCAACCTTGTCGGCATGGACCTCATTGTGCCTCCGGTTTGCAATTGCGGCTATTGTTCCAGCCATTGAACCATCTTTCCATGCAGTAAACATTGCCAGATCGGCGTGATCATACAAAGGAAACACCTTGGTATCAAGAGTCTTCATGTAATCATCAATAACCGGCGGCACCCAGTTTTTATTGAGTTCCGGATCATTGCGATAGATCTGCCACGCAAAAGTAATGAACTGCTTCCGTTCTTTTTTTGTAGTGACCTGCCTGACCTCTATAGCCATAATATTCGCCTTTGCACTGTTATAGTAATAGAATATTCGGCAGTGAAAACTCCCCCGCCAAAGGATTATTTACTTGATAAGCTTATGGATGACTTCCGCCCCTTCGCGAAGCATACGTTCAGTCTCTTCCCATGAAATACACTCATCGGTTATGGAAACCCCATACCGCAGTTTATCAGGATCCTCAGGAAACGGCTGGTTGCCGCCACAGATATTACTTTCTATCATAACACCAGCAATACTTGTATTGCCATCAGTTTTCTGTTTCAGAATGTTCTCCCAGACCTTCAGCTGCTGCTCATGTTTTTTGCCTGAATTTGCGTGACTGCAATCAACAAGAATCGACTGTTCAAGCCCCCCCTTGGTAATCCACGATTCAGCAAGAGCAATGCTTTCAGCATCATAATTCGGCTTATCCCCGCCACGAAGCACAAGATGACCAAACGGGTTCCCTTTTGTCGTAATAACGCTGCTTTGCCCTTCCTGATCAATGCCGAGAAAACTGTGCGGATGCATCGCCGAACGAATGGCATCGATAGCTACGTTCAGTCGGCCGTCAGTAGAATTTTTGAACCCGACAGGCATGGAGAGCCCACTGGCCATCTGACGATGAGTCTGCGACTCAATAGTCCTCGCCCCGATAGCAGCCCAGCTGACGACATCGGCTACATACTGGGGAGTTATCGGATCAAGAAACTCAGTTGCGGCCGGCAGTCCAATTGCATTGATGTCCAGAAGAAGCTTTCTGGCATAGAACAGCCCATGAACTATATCGTAGGTATCATCAAGATGAGGGTCATTGATAAAGCCTTTCCAACCGACAGTGGTACGTGGCTTTTCGAAATAGACGCGCATAATGATGCACAAATCATCCTGCAACTCTGTGCGCAATGCCGAAAGTTTTCCTGCATACTCAAGGGCCGCATCGGTATCATGTATCGAACAAGGTCCGACAATCACCAGCATTCTGGAGTCCTTGCCAGTCAATATATTTTCAACTTCACGACGTCCTCTGATAACGGTCTCAGCAATAGTTTCATCCACCGGAAGCTGCTCTTTGAGAGCCTTTGGGGAAGAGAGACGGATAATGCGTGAAACTCTTAAATCATGTAACTTTTCCATTCGTTTTCAACAATAATATCATCATAGAAATTAACAGCATACAAGATAAAAAAAACCTTAATATATAATCAGTAACCATGCTTATTAATTCCAGCGATCTCACCCACCCCCCACTCATACCGCCTCTGATTTTTTAATCTTAATGCCTGAAAAAAAGAAATATATTACCCCAGTTAAGAAAAAAGTCTTCACAACTTGCAATCAATAATCAAAAAATAAAATGAACGTACTGATCACTGACGGTATTGATCCGCAATGCGGTCAAATCCTCTCTCAGAACGGTTTTGACGTTACAGAAATACCGAAAATCAGTAAGGAAGAGCTTAAACGCATCATCGGCGGCTTCGAAAAACTGATAGTCAGAAGCGCCACAAAAGTTACCGCTGAAATTATCGAGTGCGGCACAAAGCTGCAGCTTATCGGGAGAGCTGGAGCCGGGGTTGACAACATCGATATTGAAGCTGCAACCCGTAACGGCATTATTGTTATGAACACTCCAGGCGGAAACACCATTTCAGCAGCTGAACATACCTGCGCCATGATTCTTTCCTCCGCACGCCGAATCCCTCAGGCAACAGCTGACCTGAAGCAGGGAAACTGGAACAAAACAAAATTCACCGGAATCGAACTTGAAGGCAAAACCCTTTCCATTATCGGTCTTGGAAAAATTGGACGTGAAGTAGCTTCGCGCATGCAGGCTTTCGGGATGAACACCATCGCCTACGACCCCATGATTCCTGACGAATTTGCCTCACATCTCAACATTGAGCTCCTCCCCCTGCATGAAAATTTCATGCGCGCTGATGTTATTACCATTCATTCATCACTGAACGAGTCAACACGTAATCTGATTTCAAAAGATACGCTTGACCTCATGAAGCCAGGTGTCATAATCATCAACTGCGCCAGAGGAGGAATAATTAATGAAGCCGACCTTGCTGAAGCCATCGAATCCGGAAAAGTTTCCGCCGCTGCGCTTGATGTTTTTGAAGCAGAACCGGTCAACCCTGACAATCCTCTTTTAAAACTTGACGCTGTCATTGCAACCCCGCATATTGCTGCATCTACAAACGAAGCACAGCAAAAAGTTGCCATTCAGATAGCTGAACAGATTGTCGAATGGAAAAGGAGAGGAAAGCTTGAAGGGGCTGTCAATGCATCAGCCGTTGAACTGGCACAGGCACCAGGCGTACAGTCATATCTCACTCTTGCTGAAAAACTTGGAGCAACCCTGGCCCAGATGGCCCCTCAGGATGCCACCAGAATGACAATCAGAACCTCAGGTGAATTCCTTCAAAAATTTAACGAAGTTATTACAGCAGCAGCGCTGAAAGGCTTTCTTGATATCCGCCAGTCAAAAGATACCAACTATATCAATGCATTCACGATGGCAAAGGATTGCGGTATCAGCCTTCAGCAGAAGTTTGAAAAGGAAAACCCTGACTATACCAACCTCATCCGTATTGAACTTGAAAACGGGCATGCAAAACGGATGATAGGCGGCACTGTCTTTGGTGATAAAGAGGTACGTATTGTTATGATCGACCAGTTCCTTGTCGAATTCAAGCCGGAAGGCAACATTATTATCTACAACAATATCGACAAGCCGGGTGTCATAGCAAATGTCACCCAGCTCTTGCTGCAGCATAACTTGAATATTGCCTATATAGCACTCTCAAGGGATGAAGAGAAAAAAGTCGCCATGACAGCTATTGTTGTGGATGGAGCTGTTACGACGGAACTGCTTGACGGCATAAGAAATGTCAACGGTGTTGACGTTGCGAATCTGGTTACGCTCTAAAACAGATTTACATTCAGACAATAAAAAACCTGCCGGCGAGGCAGGTTTTTTATTGTCCATTAAGACAAGAGAATCACACCCGGAGTAAACCGGAGAGGTTCAGTTCGCCTTGGCAAAATCGATACTGAGCCACTTATCTTCATAGGTAGCACCAGTTGATTCCATTCCAGCAAGGAAGATCGGCAGTACAACAACCTTCTGGTAATCGCCGATACGGATGGTAAGATCATCTCCAAGTTTAAGAATTTTCGGTTCCAGACCCATATTTTCCATAAACGGCAGCCTGACACGAACCTTGTAGTGACCGTCAGAAACCTTCTGGATATCAATCGGATTTTCCGAGAAGAAAATATCAAGAGGATTCAAGTCGCCATACACTTTTTCACCTACCCTGCGAAGCATCGGCAAACCGACAACCTCATCATCAAACAGCGGCACTTCTGCAATCGGAATAGGAGCAAAGGCGTCCGTGATCTGATCAATATACTTCTGCTGAATAGCGCGCCACTTCTGGAAATAAGGATCAGGGCTCTGATCGGGCATAACACGGTTAATGGTAATCCTGTCAACGGTAATACCATAGAGATTAAGATAGGTCAAAGCACGCATGGACTCCTTGATAACCATCTTTTCAGGGTTCATCACAAGACGCATGGTTGTTTTGGTGTTATCGGCCAGCAAGTCGATAATACCTTCTGTTGAAGAGAAGAGATTGTCAACCTTGTCATAAACCTCTACAGGAGCAACAAAATCGTTAATTTTATTGATTTTCTTTGAAAGAGGCCTGATAACCGGCTTCACCATAAACTTTTCGACATTACGGATCATTTTGATAAACCATCCGAATGTTTCAGGCAGAGAAAGAAGACGAAGAGTTTCGCCTGTAGGAGCGCAGTCAACTACAAGAAGATCGTATTCATTCTGTTCATTATACCGCTTGATATATGAGAGCGAAAAGAGCTCTTCCATTCCTGGAAGCACACCCATTTCCTCAGCATAAACACCTTCGATTCCACGTGACTCCATCAAATGTGCAAAGTGCTCTCTAACGACATCCCAGTTCAGATTAAGATCACCAAAAACGCTGACCTCCTGACCCCAGAGATTTTCAGCAACCTTCACAGGTGAAGGTCCAAGTTTAACATCGAGCGAGTCGCCCAGACTGTGCGCCGGATCGGTAGACATAATAAGTGTCTTGTACCCCATATCTGCGGCTTTGAGCGCTGTGGCTGCAGCAACAGAAGTTTTACCAACACCACCCTTTCCGGTGAAAATGATATTACGCATACGTTTTAATGATTCTTATTTAAAGAATTATTGAATAAACAAATTTCCTGCAAACCCCTATTCTCCGTCAGCCAAGCAACTTGAAAAGGCTTAAGATAATAAAATTTCCGTGTAATAGACACGATGAAATAACAAATTACCGTTATAAAACCCATGTAAAAAAAGAAAGCAGAACTCCCGACAAAGACCAATTCACATCAGGCATCTACTCACCCGATCCCTTTCTATCGCCTGCGTTTACGGGAAGAATGGCCTGAACGCTCTTTTTTAACTTTACGACTTTTCAAACCCTTACTCCCCTTGCCTGCCTTGGAATGACGGGCTGAATACCGAGGTTTTTCAAACGTCACTACCTCACGTTCAATTTTAAGCCGCTGACCTGGAACAACCTTCATACGATTCTTCAAATTGTTCAACTCTGCAAGACGACCAACACTGGTCCCGTACTTTCTGGCAATAGAAGAGAGTGTTTCTGACTTTCCAACCCTGTGAATGACCAGCTTTTTTTTCACAGAACCTTCCCCCCCCCCTTCAATCTGACGGGAACTGCTGTTATCACCACTTCCAAAAACAACAAGTTTCTGACCGGGAGTCACATCGGGATCTTTCAAGTTATTCCAGACAATCAGCTGACTGATATAGGTACGGTAAATTCGTGCAATGGAGCCAAGAGTTTCTCCCTGCTGAACAATATGAACCTTCTCTCCCTCTCCTCCGGCACTGGCATTGAGACTTTCAACCTTGGCAAGCAACTGCTCGCGCTCTGTTGTTTTTTGCGACCTGTAAGCATAAATCTCCTGTTCACGCTTCTGGAACTGACCGATATACTGTTTTGGCAATTTGATAACGTTTCCCATTGACCCTGCCGCAGGAATAATGCCAAGCTTGTACTGCGGATTAAGAAACTGGAGATCACGCATCGGAACACCTATGGTCGCATTTATCTGATCAAACGACAACATACGGGTGGTTCTCAGTGTGTCGATATCGTGATACAGAAATCCCGGCTCTACGGGACGGATATTGTGTTCGTTGTAGTAATTCATGATATAGTTCACGGCAATAAATGCCGGAACATAACCCCTGGTTTCAGCAGGAAGATAATCCCATACTGCCCAGTAATTCTTGACACCGCCAGCTCTCCTGATTGCTTTATTGACATTTCCAGGACCCGCATTATAAGCAGCAAGTGTAAGAAACCAGTCACCATAGATATTGTAGAGATCCTTTAAATATTTACATGCCGCCACAGTCGCCTTCTCCGAATCATAGCGGTCCTCCATAAAGGAAGATGACTGCATACCGTACATTTTTCCCGTTCCATACATAAACTGCCATAGCCCTTTAGCTCCGGCAGGAGAGACTGCCGTGGGGTTAAGAGCCGATTCCACAATGGCAAGGTACTTCATCTCAAGGGGAATGTTATAGGCATCAAGTTTCTCCTCAAACTGGGGAAAATAGATTTTGGTGAGTCCGAGGATTTTGGCCGTCGTATTTCTTTTATCGACAGCATAAAGTCTTATAAACCCTCTGACATGATCATTAAAGACAAGATTGAAAGGGGTTTTTCTGGCAAGCGATGCAATTCTTGAAGCATAGACCGAATCGCTGTACTGAGGCACAAAATTGGCAGGAAATCCAAACTTTTCGCCCTCTTTCGAAGTGGCTGAAAAGTGTTCATCCTTGAAATAGGTCGCATTGACAAGACTGTCAAGAATATCTGAAACTGATGACTTCGGAAGCGTTCCCCGAATGGTTCCCGCAGGATCTGCAGCAAAAACCGGCAAAACAGGATACTGAAAAACGACTGCCAGTAACAACACCTTCAAAATTGTAAAGGGACTCACAAAGGTTTTCAGGACGTTTTGATTGCCCATGGACGTTTCGTCCGCCATGCTCGCAATCCGCTCACAACGATTATTGGAAATACCCTTATTATAAACCCTTATTTTCACTAGCGGCACGTTCATTAAGAGAGGAAATACTAAACGATCCATGCTGAAACAGCAGAAATCAACCTTGAAAAAGTAACAATAAAAACCGTTCCTGACTAATACAATAATCTTTTACGCACAAAACACATTTTAACTCCAATATCAGTAGGTAACTTTCCAGAGAAAAAGACCGTTTGCAACGGCTGGCTTTACTGAATTTGATATCACCCTTGAATCAAGCATCACATGGAACTCTTCAACACTGAGCGCCCCCATTCCAGCGCAGACCATTGTATCAACAAGATAGCGCACCATACTCCTTAAAAAACGGTTTGCTGAAATCTGAAATACCAGATAGCGATCATACCGGTACCATTCGCTCGCGGTCACACTGCAGAGACGACCCGGATTATCTCTGTCCTCCTTGGAAAAGGCTGTGAAATCGTGAGTTCCAACCAGAGAAGCGGCAATCTCCTGCATAACCTCAATATCAGGTTTTCCATACGAACATCCCGCAAAGCGGCCATAAATAGCTGAAGGCTCTTCAAGAAGAAAATACCGGTACTGCCGCTCCCGGGCACTGTGCCGTGCATGAAATTCATAAGGCATTTCACGAGGGTCACTTACCCTGATTGTGTCGGGCAAAACACAATTCAGCGAATGGACAATTCTGGGAAGCTCCAGTGTTGAAGCGCTTAAAAAATTTGCCACCTGAGCCTTGGCATGAACACCCTTATCAGTTCGCCCTGCAGCAGCAAGAGAAATTTTTTCCTGCAGAATCATCCCCAGTCCCGCCTCTATCTCACCCTGGACAGTTGTTATCCTGCCAGACTGCCTCTGCCATCCGGCAAAGGAAGTACCATCATATTCAACGGTAATCCTGATATTCTTCATAAATACAAATACCTTCTATAAAACGTATGAACAAATAGAGGTCCCCCCTATGTACGTTGGGATAATTCCTGAACCCCAACAAAACAAACCATAGAGAGTTGTTGCCCCCCATGTAGGTTGGGGTGATTCCTGAACCCCAACAAACCCAAAGTTGTCCTCAGAGGATAACTCTTTTCAGCCCGCAGGTAAAGTTTGCCCTCCATCTTTTACTCTCAGCGAGTAAATAGAGGTGCCCTTTCATAATATGAAAGTATCAAACATTTATAATAACATGGAAATGCATATGGAAGGGCGAAGGAAATGACTCTATAAACAACCGTTTACACTACATACCCACACAACATTCACTCATGGATGATCAATGACTTTTTGCTGATTTCAATGTAACGGGCATTTTCAAATGCTTCTACGATCGATGGTAGTGCTGCAACAATCAATCGCTCAAGCTCAGCATTACTTATGTTACCGGAAGCGACAAGCAGTAGACGTTGAGGAGTATTTCGCAAGAAAAAAGATTGAACGAAATCGCAATCTTTAGTTATGACAACGCGAGCATCCCTATCCGCGATGCGGATAATTTCATAATCCGGCGTTCGGTTGCTCAAGTCTAAATCGAGGGTATGCATCGCATCATGACCCTCTTGCCGTAACCAGTCGCAGAAACGGTGCGGCAACTGGGCATCAACCAAAAACTTCATGCAGCCAGCATGGTAATACTCTTAATGTGAGCTAATCGTGCTGCATATGATAGAACTGCAAGAATATCATCCCGCTCAAGGTCCTCATAGTCACCAAGAATATTATCAATGCTCATTCCGCTAGCCAACCATTCCAGCACGGTTTCCACAGGATAACGAAGCCCTCGAACACACGGCTTTCCATGACAAATATTTGGGTCTATGGTGATACGATCATTAGGTTGCATAATTATTCCTTTAAATGATAAGGGAAAATATAATTACTCAATAATACGTTATTTCAACAGTTTTACATAGGGGTTCGGAATGAATATAGCAGCCTGAATGGCAGATCAGATATAGACAAGACGTTATTCTGCTTTCAGCAATCTATCAGCAAGCATTGCCATAAAATCACGACGGGTTGAGACAAACATGTACACATAAACGCACTGTGGAACAACCTCATAGATAACTCTCGTTTGACCAACCAAACTTTCGCGAATTCCTTGCAGGCCAAGCTGAATAGCTTCATCAGGCACTAAACCAGCAGAAGGAAACTCTCCAATATTTTTCAGCATCTCTTTATACTTCAAATCTGAATCCAGCCAGACCTTGACGCCGAATTTCCGTATCACATATTTTTTAATTTCGCGATAATCGCCCTTTGCGCTCTCTAAGACAAAAACTGAATGAGCCATCACACTTCCTTGTCCATTTCAGAAAAGAAATCCTCAGCTGACTGAAACTTACCTTGGGTAATATCTTTTTTACCCATGTTAATGAGTTTCAGAAAAGCCATTGCCTCCACCTGTTCTTCATACGAACGAATGTCCATGACAACCATTTTGGCTTCACCATTCTGGGTGATGATAAGCGGACTGCGATTGTCTTCAAAGCCCTTTACGATTTCTGCGGCATGGGACTTGAGGTACGATATCGGGTGAATCTGGCTTGAAAGTTTCATTGTAATCTCCTGCTTATAAAGAAAAACTATTAAGACTAAATATAGACTATATTCAGATCTCCTAAAAAATATTCAGACGAGGGGCTATGTCCCTGGCCACTATTATGACTTTAACAAAAAAGCCGGGTATCAACACGGCTCGCTTTAGTGAAGAGAGAAAAAGAAGATGATTGGATGGTCAGATTTAATATCTTTTGTACGCTAGCTTTCTCTATAATCGTTATCTTCACATTTTCTTACCTGATAACCATACTATCCATACGTTGCAGACAACTCATCTGGCATCGCTCCTCCATGCGCTGAAAAGCCTGGATCAGCATTTCCCCGCAAGCTCCTACAGTGTTCCCGGAATCTGGACGGGAAAAAACAGTGGAACCGAACAGGTCAACCCTGCGGAATACTATACAGCAATTATTGAAAGCATCCTTCATGGCATTGATCCCACTATTGCCACAGAACCAATTGTTGACTGGAGAGAGGGTGCGGTAGTGTACAACCTCTTTATTCGACTCACCACAGCATTTGACCATAACGGCGACGGTTCAATCGCTACAGAACCACTTTCATGCGGGTTCAGGGAAACCGGAACCCTCCTCAAGGCAATTGCGCTTTTGCCGTATATAAAAAATCTCGGTGCAAATACTGTCTACATTCTCCCCCTCACTGAAATTGGCTCTCAAAGCAAAAAGGGCTCACTGGGTTCCCCTTATGCCGTTAAAAACCCGCGCAAGCTCGACCCGATGCTTGACGAGCCGGCACTCGGCCTTTCTCCTGAAGCGCTGCTCAAAGCATTTGTCGAGGCGGCACATCTGCTTGGCATCCATGTGGTGCTTGAGTTTGTCTTTAGAACAGCCTCTATGGACAGCCGCTGGATAAAAGAGCACCCAGATTGGTTTTACTGGATCAGGGAGAATGATAATACCCGCAATTACGGCCCTCCTCATTTCGAGCCCGATACACTGAAATGGATTAATGAACTGGTAGAGCGCCATGAAATGCACAATCTTCCGGCTCCTTCTGCCGAATACCGGGAACAATTCGTATCACAGCCTGTTACAGTTCATGATAAGGATGGAACATTTCAGGGTTGTACCGAGGATGGCACACCTTGCCGCATAGCAAGTGCGTTTTCAGACTGGCCGCCTGATGACAGGCAACCGGCATGGACCGATGTGACCTATCTGAAAATGCACAACAATGATGCGTTCAACTACATTGCCTACAATACCATAAGGATGTACGACAGTGCTCTTGAAAATCCGGAGAACTGCAATACCGCGCTTTGGAATGAAATTTCGGACATCATCCCCAGTTATCAGCAGCTTTATGGCATTGACGGTGCCATGATCGACATGGGCCATGCACTGCCTTCAGAACTGAAAAAAAATATTGTCCGTAAAGCCCGCGAAAGCAAACCCGACTTTGCATTCTGGGATGAGAATTTCAACCCGACACCTGAAATTCGCAATGAGGGGTTCAATGCTGTATTCGGCTCTCTTCCATTCGTCATCCACGATATTGTCTTTATACGTGGATTGTTAAACCACCTGAACAGAACAGGGGTGGCACTGCCGTTTTTTGGAACCGGTGAAAATCACAACACCCCAAGAGTCTGCTTCCGTTACCCACAAGGGGAGGCTGGACGAAACTTCTCAATATTTATATTCACGCTCAGTGCCATACTGCCCGCAATCCCGTTTCTGCAATCAGGCATGGAGCTCTGTGAATGGCATCCGGTAAACCTCGGCCTTAATTTCACCGATGAGGACAGGGCACTCTATCCTCCCGAAAAGCTGCCCCTCTTCAGCGCGTTCAGCTATGACTGGGAAAACACAAACGGCCTCGAGCCACTCAACAGTTATATCAGAAAGATTCTTGATGTCAGAAAGCGGTATCTCGATCTTTTACTATGCGGAGATAGAGGATCAATGAGCATACCCTATGTATCCGAACCTGAACTTTTTGCAGTGATGAGATCATCCGGCGGCCGTTCACTGCTCTTTGTCGGAAACAGCAACCTCTATGAACAGAGAACTGGTGCACTTGAATTCAGCATGAACAATATCTCGCTCTACGACCTGATCAGCGAAACATCTTTGCCAATCAAGGAACATAAACTTGAAGTGACCCTTGCTGCAGGTCAATGCATGCTCTTTGAACTCCCTGGGGAGGTTTGACGAGATAATCGGCAAAAAACGTATCTTTTGTAATTTTTCAATAAACCAAACAATTATCACACTATGTCTATTCTCATTGTCGGCTCTCTGGCCTTTGATGACATCGAAACGCCTTTCGGAAATTCTTATGACACTCTTGGCGGATCATCCACCTACATTGCGCTCTCGGCAAGCTATTTTGACGACAAGGTAAAATTGGTCGGCGTCGTTGGCTCTGACTTTGAGGATAAACATTTCGACCTGCTGCATTCCAGAAACATCGACACAAAAGGGATAAAAAAAGTTGAGGATGGAAAAACCTTCCGCTGGGCCGGACGCTATCATTACGACATGAACACTCGCGACACGCTCGACACACAGTTGAACGTTTTTGCTGATTTCGACCCTCATGTACCCCAGGAATACCGTGATTCAGAATTTGTCTGCCTCGGCAATATCGATCCTGAACTGCAGCTCAAAGTTCTCGACCAGATTAACAAGCCGAAGCTGGTCATCTGCGACACCATGAATTTCTGGATCGAAGGCAAACCTGCCGAACTTAAAAAAACCCTTGAACGAGTTGATATTTTCATCATCAACGACAGTGAGGCAAGAATTTTAAGCGGTGACCCAAACCTTGTCAAATCGGCACGGATCATTCGCAACATGGGCCCCAAGACCCTGATCATCAAAAAAGGCGAACACGGTGCACTCCTGTTTACCGACAATGGCATCTTTGCTGCTCCAGCCTTCCCGCTCGAATCCATTTTTGACCCGACCGGTGCTGGCGATACCTTTGCCGGAGGATTTATCGGTCACCTCGCACGCTGTGGAACCATAAACGACCTTGAAATGCGCAGAGCAGTTCTTTACGGCAGCGCCATGGCAAGCTTCTGTGTGGAAAAATTCGGCACCGAAAAAATTGCAGCCCTGAATATGCTTGAAATCGAAGACAGGTTCCAGAGCTTCCGTGAACTTTCACGAATCGACGAATAAACGAACGCGATTCCCCGGAGAGCCACAGAACATTAAGGAACAGAGGAAAGAAACACTTAAGAAAAAGAAGATATGGATCAGCTCAACATTCTTGATTACAGTTTCATCCTCGGATACCTTCTGCTGACACTGGTCATTGGACTGTGGTTCTCTTCCCGCGCTTCGGAAAATGTCGATGAGTTTTTTCTCTCCGGACGCAAACTCCCCTGGTGGATTGCCGGTACCGGTATGGTAGCGACAACCTTTGCTGCCGACACACCTCTTGCCGTTGCCGGATTTGTAGCCAAAAACGGCATCGCCGGCAACTGGGTCTGGTGGACATTTGTTTCGGGAGGTATGCTCACGGTATTCTTTTTTGCCCGGCTCTGGCGAAGGGCAGAAATCCTTACCGACCTTGAGTTTATTGAGCTGAGGTACAGTGGCACTGCTGCCAGATTTCTCAGAGGGTTCAAGGCTGTCTATTTCGGACTCTTTATCAATGCGGTCATTATCGGCTGGGTCAACCTGGCCATGTTCAAGATCATCAAAATCATGGTGCCGGAGCTGAATCCGGAATGGACCATTGTTGCGCTTGTCCTGCTTACCACCTTTTACTCCGGGCTTTCCGGCCTGTGGGGCGTATCAATTACCGATGCCGTCCAGTTTGTCATCGCCATGGCCGGCTGTATCATCCTTGCTGTCCTTGCTGTTCAGTCACCCGCTGTTGTTTCTGCTGGTGGCCTCACCAAGGCACTTCCGGCATGGATGTTCGACTTTTTCCCATCATTCGGCAGAGACTCAAGCACTTCGCCGACAGGCGCTGCCGCACTTCCCTTTGCCTCTTTTGCAGCCATGGCATTTGTCCAGTGGTGGTCATCATGGTACCCTGGAGCTGAGCCTGGTGGTGGCGGCTATATTGCCCAGCGCATGATGAGTGCTAAAAACGAGAAACACTCCCTGCTGGCAACGCTCTGGTTTACCGTTGCCCACTACTGCCTCAGACCCTGGCCCTGGATCATTGTCGGCCTTGTCAGCCTCGTGATGTTTCCAAATCTCCCAATGAATCAAAAGGAGGATGGTTTCGTCTATGTCATGAAAGCTGTTCTCCCTCCAGGACTTAAGGGTCTGCTCATTGCAGCCTTTCTGGCAGCCTACATGTCAACGCTCTCAACCCACCTCAACTGGGGCACAAGCTATCTGATCAACGATTTTTACAAACGATTCCTTAAAACGGATGGCAATGCAAAACACTATGTCACTATTTCTAAAATCACGACATTCCTGACCGCCGCATTTGCTCTCTACATCACTTTCTTTGTACTTGAAACCATAACCGGTGCATGGGAATTCATTATCCAGTGCGGAGCAGGTACCGGCTTTGTCCTTATTCTCCGCTGGTTCTGGTGGAGGCTCAATGCATGGTCCGAAATCACATCCATGGTCGCCCCATTCATTGTCTTCACATGGATAAAATTGTTTACAGCAATTACCTTTCCCTTTTCGATTTTCATCATTGTCGGCGTTACCATTGCGGCAACCCTCACGGTCACCTTTCTGACACCGCCAACAGAAACGGCTCAACTTGAAACGTTCTACAGAAAAACAAGGGTCGGAGGAGTGCTTTGGAAAAAAGTGGCAAAAAACCTGCCCGATGTGGAATCCGACACCGGATTCACCATGCTTTTTGTTGACTGGGCACTTGGCATCATTATGATCTATGCAATCCTGTTCGGCACGGGAAGAGTTATCTTTGGTGATCTTTTTCAGGGATTCTTTTTTCTCGGCGCCGGATGTATTGCCGGAGCGCTTATCTTTGCAGACCTTAACCGCAGGGGCTGGAACAACCTGAACTGAGAAAAACAACACATGGCTAAACCAACGCTTATCCTTGCATCACAGTCACCGAGAAGAAAGGATATACTCTCATTAATGCATATCCCGTTTGAAACCCTTGCAGTTGAAACGGAGGAAATTTTTGACCCGTCACTCTCTCTTGAAGATAACATCACAAAAATCGCTTTAACGAAAGCAGAAGCTGCTGCTGCAGTGATAGCAGGTGACAAGCGCAAGGCTGTTATTCTCGCAGCTGATACCGTCGTTGCTAAAGGAAACCAGATTCTTGGTAAACCTGCCGGATTCGATGATGCGTTCAACATGCTCAAAAGCCTGCAAAATCGGTCTCATCGGGTCTATACCGGATTTGTACTCCTCTTTGGCGAAAAAACCTACACGGAATGTGTTGTTACTACCGTTGAATTTGAGCCGATGACGGACAGTGAAATCCAGCGCTACCTTCTTTCCGTAAAGCCCTACGACAAGGCTGGTGCCTATGGCATTCAGGATCCTCTTATGGCCTGCTATATCAAACGTATTGAAGGGTGTTACTACAATGTTGTCGGTCTTCCGCTTTCGAGGGTCAGCAAGGCCTTAAAACCGCTTTTATGCTGACACCCGTCCATGTTATCCTCGGCCCCACCGCATCCGGCAAATCAGCACTCGCTCACGCACTGGCAAAAAAAATCGGAGCAGAAATCATTTCCGCCGATTCCCGCCAGATATACCGCGAGCTCGACATAGGTTCAGCAAAGCCTTCCCTCGAATCGCTCCGCGATATACACCATCATTTTATCAATGAAAAAAATATCGGAGAGCCTTTTACTGCGGGCGACTTTGCCATTGAGTCGAGAGAACGTATCCGAGAAATACAGAGCAGGGGTTTACCAGTAGTGGTTACCGGTGGATCAACGCTCTACCTTGAAGGGCTGCTTGAAGGCTTTGCAGAGCTGCCTCCCGGAAACCCGGAAATCAGGAAAAAGCTCCTTCAGGAACTTGAGATCATCGGAAAAGAGGAGCTCTATAAAAAACTTCTCCAAAAAGACCCTCAGCAGGCTGCCACCCTTGATGCAACAAAGACACAGCGGCTCATACGAAGCCTTGAAATCATCGAAATAACAGGAAAAAGTGTTACGGAACTGCAGGCACAGGGAAAAGCAGAAACAGGGCTTCGCTTTCTTGTCTGGGGTCTTTCAATGCCCCGCGAAACCCTTTATAAACGCATCAATGAACGCACTGAGAAGATGCTGGAGGCAGGCCTTCCTCGGGAAGCAGCAACGCTTCATCATAAATACCAGGCAATGCTTGCAAACGATAAAATACCGGCACTGCAATCGGTGGGCTATCAGGAACTGTTTCAATACTTTGACGGAAAGATCGATCTCGTAACCGCAATCGATCTCGTAAAACAGCATACCCGCAATTATGCAAAACGCCAGTTGACTTTTTTTAAAAACAGACTTACTGTTACCTGGGTGGATGCTCCTGAAAACGAGAGTGAACTGGCATCGCTTGTCGACCGGTTGGCCGGGAAATGTGTATAACGAACATGTCACACTGCAGACCTAACCAGAACTTTGCGGAATTCCCGCAATATTGCGAATCAGCCGGCTTCGCAACTTAACCGTACCTTTTCCGCATATCTACAGAGTAGTCAGCTCACACCGGTGCTGTAATAAATGTTCAGTGAGTAACACTGACCATCTTGATCCCGTCAGTTACGAGCTTCATGATCATGATAAGGACGATCGTTATAACTTTCGCCATGATAACGTGAACTGGTACAACCGGCAAATAAACAAATAATAGCGAGAACAATAATTTTTTTCATGATGATCAATTTATTGAAATTAAGCACTTGACAGAAATTAATTACTCAGTTTATACAGCTATTGCTGAATATGGAGCTGATATCTCCTTTAAGTTTTACCTTCCATCTCTTACGCTCAGCGAGTCAATAAAGTTGCCCTGTAGTTTCTTTTTATTTCATTGATTGTAACTTGTTTTGAGCAGCTATGGTTCCCTGCCTTGCAGCAAGGCGGTACCATTTCAGTGCTTCGGCATCATTTTTCTTGACACCCCAACCACTGGTATACATAAAACCTAAATTAAACTGACCATCGGCTTCGCCCTGTTCAGCAGCAAGTTTAAACCATTTCACGGCTTCGGCATCGTTTTGTTTGACCCCCCAACCATAAAGATACATCTCTCCCAGATTGTCCTGCCCATCTGCATTTCCTTGCATAGCGGCAAGCCTAAACCATTTCACGGCATCGATATAGCTTTGTTTGGCACCTTTACCAGAGAGGTACATCAACCCGAGATTACTTTGTGCCTGGGCATTTCCTTGCTGAGCTGCAAGCCGAAACCATTTCACGGCTTGATCATAATTTTTTTCGACAACTCTACCTTGATGGTACAGAAAACCGAGATTACATTGAGCCGGAGCATCCCCCTGTTCCGCAGCAACACGCACTCTTTGAATTTCCAGATTTTCTGCTCTTGCTGTCCCGAAAAAAAGAGTTGAGCACAAAACGAACAGGAGCGATTTTGGCATCATTTCGGAAAAAGGTTAACTATAGGTAACATCTATATATTCAAATAGGATGCATAAAAAAATTTGATTATCAAAAATTTACCTCGTCACAATAAATTGAGAGTGTTTTTATCTCATAAAGAATGGAAAAGATTTGATATTTTTTTTTCTTCCATCTTTTATCTCAGCAATAAATAGAGGCGGGTCGGGACGGAAAAACAGACTTACTGTTACCTGGGTGGATGCTCCTGAAAATGAGAGTGAACTGGCCGGGGTTGTGGAGAGGGTGCTGAGTTCTGAGCTCTGAGGAGTGAGTACCTTGTCATCCCCCTTGTCATCCCCCTTGTCATCCCGAACTCCTGTGAGGGATCTGTCTTGTGTGCCTCATTCAGTCCTCAGAACTTTCTTTCAGCCGAGCTGGGGTTCAGCGCTCCCTGGGGTTGAAGAAGGGACACATACAACACAAGGTACTTGTGGTATAGCGTAGTGAAGAATAGAATTTATTTCAGCTTTCTTGCTCCGCATCCCATCCTCAATATCATAGTCAGCCTGCAGACCTAACCAGAACTTTGCGGAATTCCCGAAATATTGTGAGAGACGCAATGCCGTGTCTGCCGTAATACGTCTCTTCCCTTTCAATATCTCGGATATCCGGGTCTGAGGAATCCCGATATCTTTGGAAAGCCTGTAAGCCGATATTTCTAATGGAATTAAAAACTCCTCCATCAAAACCTCGCCCGGATGAATATTTTTCAGTTCGTTCATTTCAGTGATAGTTAATAGTCGTTTTTCCAAAACTGGATCGGGATTTGGTATGGGGTCCCTCTCTCTTCTACTGTATCATTTCCAAAAAGATTCTGATCGCCAATCTTCCGGGAAACCCATTTCCTTTTCCTGTTTAAGGGGACAGGTTTTCATAAGCGCTTTCAGACCGTCCTTAAATAAAGTATCGGAGCTGATGTTTTGCAAAATGTATTGCATACAACATGACGCTGCGTAGGGCTTGTACGGTAAAATTTTTCTGTTTTGGATAAATGGGTTTGAGGGGTTTTTTGGCAATGTGATATGTGCCGTCAACCTACGGTTCCATAAGCGACCGTGATGCGCACAAGTGTTGCGGATATGACTGAAGCAGAGCATCCAGTTTTCGAGCAGGTCAATATTGTTTAGCCCGAAATGCTTTGCCACTGCGATTTTTTCAGGACTTTTTTTCAGATTCCTGAACATTTGAGACAACAAGCCAAAACTGCTCACCTCAAGACTCATCCATGATGGCGGATCAACAGGTTCGGTATAGGTCTTCTTGTAATGCTCTATAAACGTTTCGTTGGAACGACTGATTTCTGTTTGTAACGAGACAATCTGGTTGTTAAAACGATTCGTATCCCTGAAAAGGGTCTCGTTTAACTGCCAATGGCTACCATATGGCATTGCCCATTGGTGGATAATTTGTGTTCGCATGGCAATTTCAATTTTCTCCATTGCATCAAACACCAAGCCCCTCAGTTTACGGTCAAAAACATAGAGCTCTATGATCTGCTCAAAGGTGACTGGAACAACGAACGGATGATCCGGGAGCGTGTTATCCTGGAAAGGATAGGTATAAGCTCTAAGCCGGTAATAACTGATATTGGAGAGGCAATGTATAGCAAATGCTTCGTCACCAAAGGCAAGATGCCTTGCTTTCAGTTTTGTGATTTGGTCAGGGATTGATACTGCGGGTTTACTGTATAACATGGGGTTCAGCTTCTGAAATTAAAAGACAAAACCCTGTAAAAAGCGAAAACCTGCCCGGGTGCGCTGTTCAAGTGGGAAGCGTGGCAGGTATTATTGCCTACAATGTAAGCAATAGCGGGTTCGCTGTCAAGTTTTCTTTTACAAGAAGTAATACCTTGCTTCAAGCATACCAAAGTAGAGGTTAAATCCATCAACATAGACCTGAACTCTTTCTTTTTCATGGTTTTATTCATCTCTAAAGCTTACATTTGAACTATAACATCACCAGAGATAGTATCTCCGGTCTGACGCTTCCGACTTGTTGGGAGCGTTTCTTTTTATATACCCAGCCGCTTCCCTCTTTTCTTTGTCCTCACATTCGGCAGCAAGAACATTTGAAGCTATCACGCCCACAGGACAGGTCTCTACAGGATAACGAAGCGAAATATACGTAATTGAAATATAAGGAAAAGGGGCTTTGATATTTTCGGCTGTCAGGTAAGATTGATGGGTTTTTTCTGGAGGGCGAAAACAGAATATTTACTGCGGAAAATAAATATTAACTGTTGGCTTTTTTACCTTTGAAAGTAAGGGCTTCAGCTTCTGAGATTAAAAGACAAAACCCTGTAAAAAGCGAAAACCTGCCCGGGTGCGCTGTTCAAGTGGGAAGCATGGCAGGTATTATTACTCATAGTGTAAGCAATAGAACGTTTCCTATCAAGGGTTATGAGTCATTACCTGCTCCTTTTTTGGGCCAGTTTAAAACTCAAACTGCTGTCTAATCATCGGGGGCCACTATAATGAGAAATATTTTTCCCCTTGGCATCGATAATATATCCCTTATACTGTAAGTGAATTCATGGCCTATCGGCTTTGAATCTATCGAGGTCTCGGCCTGCTGAACCAGCGTAGCAAATCAGCGGCCTCTCTTTTTTTTCTGATACACCAGCTTCCTCAAAATCCTCTTTGCGCCACTTTGGAGCCCCTACCGGATCAAATCGGTCATTGACATCAACGTATATCTCGGGCGCCCCTCCCCGATCTGCATTATGTTTAGTGTTACTGTCACAGGGTGATGCAACCAATCCCGGTTTAAAACGTCTGGGTCTTCAATTGAAGAATCCACCTTACCACTAATCAAACTATCTTGATCAAGCAGCTTGAATTCAAACGTCCGTCCTGTCGGGAGAACTCCTTGAAATTCTCCACGATAAGTACCTTGCGTCTCCCGAATATTTTCATCTTTCAAGCGAGCAGCGGAAAACTGGAGTTGTTCATAATCCGTATAACAAAAGGAAGTCTTTTCATACGACAACCCACACCATGCGTGATACCTGACGAGAACATCCAGAAACTCATGAATTTTCTTTACAGCTCTGGGCTGAACTTCTTCGACAAGCTCTGCGAGATCGTCATCACTCCCTTCAGCCGCCAACCGAAACAAAGCGCTAATCTTATTTATCGCTGCCCTTGTTTCTTCAGATTCCGAAAACTTATTCTGCCCCTTGTCAGGAAGCTCGAAGTCAAAACCAAAAGAACCTATAGCAATTCCGGTAATCAGCAACTGATTCTTGTCTTTATCAGGAATTGGGCCACTAGGCCTTAACCTGTCGCTCAACCCCGCAGCAACAGCGCTAAAGGCATCCGAAAACGCGCATGCCGCTCTGGAAGCAAAATCAGCGGAAATACCATGTATACCAGACACAGGTCTTCCCCGAAAAATCAATTGCGCTCGTGGTGCAGTGTACTGTGGCGGCAAATGAGATAAAATATTATTCGCCCTCCGAAGCCGAGACTCAAGACTCATCTTATCAATAACATTCCCCTGGGGAACGGAAGAAATAAGCGCTTCCAAATCCTTAATCTCAGAGGATATCGTTTCGTATTCATTATTCATAAGTCAGTCCTCCGTCACTATCCAGAATTGCGCTCGCATCAATATCCTGCGAAGGATCAAGATCAACTTGAACAAATCCTTTCCACAAACCGTCTCGGCGATGAGACCACATGCTGTACCAATATGAAATAATTTTAACCTTTAAAGAATCCATTGGATCCCCAAGTACAACGTTATAGGAGTCTACAAAATACTTGTCCTTAAGAACCTCTTGTTCGAATAATGCCCCAAATCTGCCAGCGAAACTGGCTTGTGATTCTCCTTCTGGAAGGTGAAAAAAAGTTACGACATCCACATCGCGAGGAGGACGACCTTCCGTAAGTTCGACATTTTCCAAAAAACTTCCATCTATCCATTGAAAACCTGAAGTTATTCCTGCCTGATGCATCTCACTCCGAAACTGAAGTAACCCGCGAAGTATCGTTATGCGTTCCTCAGAAATAGCAAAACGGTCAAAAACTGACAACAGATTAGCGATATATGGAGAACGATCAGGCGAATGGCCCTTTTGTAGTGGGCGTATGGGAGGCAGCACTCCGATGGAGTTCCACGTCGGGATAGTTCCCTCAGCTATCGTCATAACTGCCACCCAGTTTGGTTGCTGAAACTTCTTATAATACGAAAATAATTCGTTACATTTGTACCCGCAAAGCGTATTATTACCGTAAAGAGCAGCAAATCCATTAGCATTTCTTTTTTATACCCAACCGCTTTCCTCTTTTTTTCACTCACATTCAGTAGCAAGAGCATTTAAAGCTATCAGACCCAAAGAACAGGTTGTTACTATGCGGAACTGTGAAATATACGTAATTATGATCAGATATCAGAGTTTTGAATATTTGAGGCTATCAGGGATGATGGTTAGTTTTTTTTCGGGAGGGCGAGAACAAAATATTTACTGCCGAAAATAAATATTAACTGTGGGCTTTTTTTTTACCTTATGGAGTAAAGGCTTCAGCATAAGATAAAATGTCTTGTTGATCATCCTCTCCCCTGCCAACAAGAAATGCCGTTAAATACTTGTATAGCAATTTTTTACAGTTATTAAGTATAGGTTTATGAATTACTCCGTATCGAGCCGCAAAGAGTTAACCATCATGAAAATCGAGGAACAGGTGCTTGATTTTCGTCATGGCGACTCGTTCAGGGTGGCTATTGATGAAATAGTCAATAGGGACCAAAGCAAAAACCTCATCATAGATTTTTCCCAGGTAAAAGCCATTGATTCGTGCGGCATCAGTTCAATGCTGCTCGCTCATCAGCTATCAAATCAATCAGGCGGGCTGGCGATTTTTGTCTCTCTTGGCAAACAAATCAAGGATCTGCTGAAATTGACGAATCTGGACAAACAGCTCTACATTTTTTCATCTATCAATGAAGTAATAACACTCATTGAACCGGCAATGAAAAACAAGCGGGGTTCAAAAGGAAAATCTCAGGCACCCGGCGATGAAGCTATTGATGAACTGAGCGATGACCTTGATCTTATTGCCATACCGGAACTCAATGAAGCCCATCTTGATGCTCATCTTGAGGAACATCTTGAGGAACATCTTGACGAACACATGCTTGAAGCTGATGACATAACCGAACAACCGGAACTCTCCGAACCACCTGCAGCGAAAGAGCCTGGATCAAAAAAAAGAGGGCGCCCGAAAAAAGCTGACCTTTAGCTCACTGATAGAGCAGCTTTACAGGAGCAGTCCGGCTGAACTGCTCTATCTGCCTCCGGCTTTCCTCCATAATTTCGTCAAGCGGCACTTGTTTGCAGATCATCTCCCGGAACAATGGAGTACCTGCAAGCCTGTCGAAAAAAACATTTTCTTTCTGAAGAGCTGTTTTCTCTGGATAGAGATGCTGCAGTGCAAGAAGAATCGCTGCGCCGGTTTTGAAAGGGATGAATTTTTTTCTGTCTGTAATTGAAAGCTTCACTCCCTCGCAGCGTTCACCCTTGAACTTGCTCGACGCTGGCTGAAACACAACAGCATTAAACAAAACTCCGGGTAGTTTATACTGACTGAGAAGAGCCGCAAGTTCACGCCCATTGATAAACGGAGCACCAAGCTGCTCGAAGGGAGCATCTGTCCCACGCCCTTCGCTTACGGTTGTCGCTTCAAGAAATACTGTCGCAGGATAGACTATTGCCGTCTCAACACTTCTGATATTCGGTGAAGGAGAGATAAACCTGAAGCCCGGATACTCATCGGCAAACCGCTTCCGATTGTACCCCGACATCGATACCACTCTCAGATCAAGTCGTTTATACTTGCGTTCTTTCAGCATGGTGGCAATTTCACCGACTGTCATGGAATGAATAAAGGGAATATCGACAGCCCCTACAAACGACTCATATCCCGGCGCCAGCACAAACCCTGAGGGAGAAAGTGGAATAACCGGATTGGGGCGATCAAGAACCATAAAGGGTATACCTGCCGCCTCACAAGCCTGCATGGCACTGTTCATGGTCGAGATATAGGTATAACAGCGTGCACCAATGTCCTGAAGGTCAAAAAGCAGCATGTCAATACTTTTCAGCTGCCGGATATCCGGTTTTTTTGAAGTCCCATAGAGCGAAAAGACAGGAAGGGTATCATGAACAACTGAACCACCGACTCCTATGCCAGCTTCAATATCAGCTAAAAATCCATGCTCAGGTGCCATAATAAACTTCAGCCTCACTCCACTTCGAAGCATGACGGCATAATCCGGTTCCGCCTTTCGGCTCACGCCGGCAACATTGGTAATGAGCCCAACTTTCAAGCCAGATAGCTCACTGAATCCTGTCGCTTCAAGGCGGTCAATCCCACAGAGTAATGGTTCAGCTAAAACACGCGATGCAGAAAAAAGAGAGAAGAGAAAAAAAAGCAGAGAAAGAACAGAACAGCGCTTTGCGCCTCCATGAAAAAGTGAAGAAAAATAACAGCTCTCAATATCCATGTGTGACAGTACCTCTAACCGAACATTGTCAAGCCTGAAAGACGCCCCCATCCGCACGACTTAAGAACAAGCGTCGATAACAGGGCTAAAATACACAGTCAGGGAGACAAAAAACGAATTGGACAAAAAAAAGCCGCCTGTTGATGGGCGGCTCTTTACTTGTGGTGGGGACAGGACTTGAACCTGCAACCTTCGGGTTATGAGCCCGACGAGCTACCAATTGCTCCACCCCACGATGTTTGTGCTATAATGTACGGAATAAAATCACTTATGCAAGCATTTTATTGTATTTGTTTACCATTTATATCTTTTCCATCAGGTTCAATGACAAAAAGTTTCCCGTCAGCCCCTTCAACGGCCAGAATCATCCCCTCTGATACTTCGTCACGAATGGTGCGCTGGGCAAGATTGGCAACCAGCACCACATGTTTGCCAATCATCTCTTCCGGCGTGTAATAGCGTGCTATCCCGGCAAGAACCTGTTTTGTTACAGAACCTACCTGGAGCTGCAGTTTGAGCAGTTTTCCTGCTTTTTTAACTGTTTCAGCAGCTATAACTTTAGCGACCCTCAAGTCAACCTTTAAAAAATCATCAAAGCTGATCACAGGCTTGAACTCCATACGATCCTGTTCAGCTCCCGCCTCCCGTTTCTCGGCTTCAGCGAGCAATGCCTCAATTTTCTTCAGTTCCGGAGCGATATCGGCATCCTCGATTTTTATAAACAGTATTTCCGATGCAGCCCTGAGCTTATGCCCTTTAGAGAGAGCAGGGCCGAGCAGAGATTGCGCGAGAGAGCTTCCCCTGGTAAAACGATCTTCGATCTTATCCTGAAATCCAAGCATTGCATAAATCCGGTTGCTGGTTTCAGGTATGACTGGATAGAGGGCAACAGCAAGCGCATGACAAAGGTTCAGTGAAAGAGCCATTGCTTTTGCAGCTGCATCGCGGTCAACCTTGATAACTTTCCATGGCTCCGACTCTGTGAGAAACCGGTTGGCTGCTCTGGCTATCTCCATACCAAGAGAGGCCGCTTCCCTGAAGTGAAACTGCTCAAACGCCACATCAAGCTGCCGAAGGGTCTCCTGCCAGTTAATACCAAGAGAGTCCCAATCTTCCAGAGTAGACTCATAGGGCACAACTCCCTCAAAACGGGCATTGGTAAAATCAACCGACCGTTTGATAAAATTCCCAAGCGTATCTGCCAGCTCGCCATTCGTCCTGTTCTGATAATCCTGCCAGCTGAAATCACTATCCTTGTTTTCAGGATAATTCATTGCAATACTGTAACGCAGGGTATCGGCTGGAAACTTTTCAAGGAACTCACCAAGATAAACCGCATAGTTCCTTGACTTTGAAAACTTTCTTCCTTCAAAATTCATGAACTCCGATGCGGGCACATTATCAGCAAGATTATAGCACTCGCTCTCTAGCCCTTCGTTCCATGCCATCAGAATCGCAGGAAACATCAGCGTATGAAACACAACATTATCCTTGCCGATAAAGTGAATGAGACGGCTCTCGGGATCCTGCCAGTACTCTTTCCAGCGATCACTCTCGCCACGTTTTTCTGCCCACTCTTTTGTAAACGAAATATATCCGAGCACGGCATCGAACCATACATAGAGCACCTTGCCCAGAGCTTCCTCCGTGTCAAGAGGCACTTTTATACCCCAGCTCAAATCACGGGTTATCGCCCGGTCGTTCAGCCCCTGTTTGAGCCAGGTACGGCTATAATTCAGCACATTCTGCCGCCAGTCATCCTCATGGCTGTTTATATACTCCTCCAGCTGTTTCTGGAAGCGCCCCAGGGGAAAATACCAGTGCATGGTGTCGCGCAGCTCCGGTGTCGCATCAGAAAGCTTGCTTTTCGGATTGATAAGTTCCAGTGGGCTTAAATGGGTGCCGCACTGTTCACACTGATCACCGTTAGCCTCTGCGTTATTGCATATCGGGCAGGTACCGGTAACATAGCGATCCGAAAGAAAGCGATCAGCTTTACGATCAAAAAAAAGCTTTTCAGTTTTTTTTGTAAAAATTCCTTTCTTCTCAATCTCAAGAAAAAATTCCTGTGCCGTTTTATGATGAACCTGAGAAGTTGTTCTGCCATAATAATCAAACGAAATACCACACTTCCTGAACGCATCAACGTTCATGGCATGGTAGCGGTCAACGACATCCTTTGGTGAAATACCCTCTTTCTCAGCCGTAATGGTAATCGGGACACCGTGTTCATCAGAACCGCCGATATGAATGACATCCTCACCCTTGAGTCTTTTGTAACGAACATAAATATCTGCAGGAAGATAAACACCTGCCAGGTGGCCGAGATGAACCGGGCCATTAGCGTATGGAAGCGCCGTTGTGACCAGAGTTCTTTTAAACTGAAGCATACTGAAGAGACCTATTTTTTTACAAACATGGCATTGAACTTCTCAAGAGGAATCCTGCGAGTCTGATCGCTCTTCTGGTAGCGAAGGTAGACAAGTTTTTTCTGGGCATCAACATTTTCAACAACTGCAGCTCCCTCAGGAGTGTTCACCCTGCTTCCTACCGGAGGAAGAGCTATCTGGGTAGACTGCTGTGCATGGCATCCCTTCTCATGTTTTGAATAACCAAGACAGCATTTTGGACGGTTGCATATTCCGGTGACATTAAAGGCATGGTTATCATTTCCGGGGGTTTCGGCAAATTGAGATTTTTCAGAAAATGGATTTGCGTGAATCTTCGGCAGCCAGCTCGAACAGCACAAAAGACAGCCGCACGGCCCAAACGCATTTGCCCTTCTGGCCTCTTCACGTGTTGTAATCTGCACCATCTGGATTCTTGCCTTGAACTCTCCGGCCAAATCACGAACAAGAGTCCTGAAATCAACGCGATGTGAGGAGGTATAGTAAACCGAGAGTTTCTGCTGGTCCATCCGCAACTCCACATCAACCAGCTTCAGATCAAGTTCATGCTTTTTAATCTTGCTCTGGCAAACCTCACGAATCTCCGACTGCCGTTTTTTCAGTTCAATAATAGCCAGATTGTCATTCTCATCGGCGATACGAAACACTGCAGTACACTCTGTACCATTTTTATCCAGCCCTTTCAGCTGAAACTTTTTGCGGGCAATCTGCCCTATGGAATAAACAACGCCAAAATCATACCCTCCATCTGACTCAATAATGACCTGCATTCCTATAGTGAAAGGGATGCCGGTATTGTTGCGAAAAAATTCCCGGCGACAACCCTGCAGCTCAACCTCACAGATATCATCAACAACCTCTTCGGAAACTGCCCCGTATATCACCTCCATCTCACTATGCAGCAATTGTGAAAGCCGCAGCCTTACCTTGGTATTATCACCTAAAAGACAACTGCATATAACATTACTCATAAAAGATTGTTTGTTTAATTCTGAAACATGAAACACTACCGTTGCCGGGGTATAACGTTCTACCGTTTTTCAAGACCAAAAAAACGCGTAACCGCTTCCATTCGCCTGTTTATTGAATCCTTTCCTTTAACCAGAGTCAGGGCTTCATCCAGCCGTCCCTTCCTGATCTTGCCACCAAGCTCGTCAAGGTGCCGCTCCGTCATCCCCTGCATGTAAGCGGTCAAATCATCAGCACTTGAATATTCAGCTCTGGAGAGCAACCTGGGCTCAAAAAAAGAGAGACACAGTTCAGGTTTTTGTTCACCAAGATATTCAATCCGACTGACAACTGAAACAAGGTAAATTGAAGGCGTTTTCTCAAGAACTTGCGAAACAATGGATGCTGTCCCTTTAAAAAAAAGAAGTGGCCGCTGGTCAACAGGCTCAATCTTGCCCTGGGGAAAAATCCACAAGGCATTCTGCCGATCACTCTCAGCCGTAAGCAGCTCAGCAGCATAACGAAGCGTATCGGGCACACTTCTCGGGCGCGTTCGATCAAGGGAAAAAGCACCAAGACGGGTAAAAAAACGATGTTTCTTTAATTGCTGATACTCGATAATAATATGCAGGTTCTGATGAAAAAATTCCTCAGTGCACAGCTGCGACCAGAACCCGTCCCACCAATAGGCATGATTGGCATAAAAAATAACCGGAATACGGGGATTCATCTCCCGTACTCCGGCCTGCATAAAAACGCGTACCGAGCTAAAATACCGCTCGAACTGCCGGCGGGAATACCAGCTGAACCACAGGGTATAGATCCTGCTCCGTCGGACTTTGAGCATCCGCGCTTATTTGAACGCGCCCCTGATACGGTTTATCGCCTCCTCCAGCGAGGAGATTGAGGCCGCATAGGAAAGACGAAGGTTTTCAGGAGCACCGAAGGCATCTCCGGGAACTGTGGCAACATGATGCACTTTCAAAAGATATTCGGCTACATCTGCAGAATCCTTCATCACCACCCCGTTAAAGGTTTTGCCAAACACTCCGCTGACATCAGGGAAAATATAAAACGCTCCCTGCGGCAGGGCTGTTTTGAAACCCGGAATGCTATTGAGAGCTGCATACATATAATCACGGCGCTTTTCAAATTCTGCACGGCGCTCTTCCACAATTCCCTGATCCCCTGTCAGAGCCGCAACAGCAGCTTTCTGGGCAATAGCATTTGGATTCGATGTTGTCTGCGACTGTATCTTGTCGCAGGCATTAATCAACCATTTCGGCCCGGCAAGGTAACCGATTCTCCAGCCGGTCATTGCATAGGTTTTCGACACGCCGTTACTGACAATAACCCAATCCTTGATAGCAGGAATCCTTGCAGGAGAAAAAGGACGGACATCGCCATAAACGATCATATCATACATCTCATCAGAAACAACAAAAATCTCACGTCCCTCAATCACCTTGACAAGTGCACGCACCTCGTCTTCACTATACACCGATCCTGTTGGATTCGATGGAGAATTAAGCACAAGAACCTTCGTTTTCGGGGTAATGGCCGCCTCAAGCTGTTCCGGCGTCATTTTATACTCATTTTCCAGCGTAGTATGCACGATAACCGGTGTAGCACTCGCAAGTCGAACCATTTCGGGAAAACTCACCCAGTAAGGTGCTGGCACAATCACCTCATCACCCTCCTGGCAAAGCGCGAGAAAGGTGTTGGCAAGAGTCTGCTTGCCTCCGTTGCTGACGATTATCTGGTTTGCCTGAAACTCCAGCTCATTGTCACGCCTGAACTTCTCAAGAATGGCTTGTTTAAGCTCTGGAATACCGGAATTTGTTGTATAGCGGGTAAACCCTGCATTGATGGCAGCAATAGCAGCCTGGTTTACATTATCAGGAGTTGGAAAATCCGGCTCACCTGCTGAAAGGCTCACAATATCCTTCCCTTCGGCCTTCATTGTAGCGGCAAGATTGCTGATTCGCATGGTCTGCGACTCCTGCATGCTGAGTACCCGGCGTGTCAGATATTTTTCTTCCAAAATATGCGTTGTAGACATTTCGAATGGTTATTTATGATTTGTTTATGGTTGTCCATCTCGTTTGTGATGCAGCATTTCCAGAACACATGGATGCACAAATTTACTGACATCCCCACCCAGTAAAGCCACTTCCTTGATAATTGAAGACGCGACATAGGTATATTTGACATTCGGCATTAAAAACACCGTGGTAACCTCAGGATAGAGCTGGCGATTCAAAAGCGACATCTGAAACTCATACTCAAAATCCTTGACCTGCCGTACTCCCCTGACAATGGCCCTTGCACCTACCTGCCGGGCATAATCAGCAAGAAGCCCGTCGTGGAGCATTTCTACACTCACGGTGGAGTATTCGGCAATAACCTCCCTGATCATGCAAAGCCTTTCTTCAGCGCTGAACAGTGCATGTTTATTACTGTTCGCAGCAATGACAACAATGACTTCCTCAAAAATATTAAGCGCACGTTCAAGGACATCGAGATGACCATTGGTGAAAGGATCAAACGTCCCCGGGTATATGGCTTTCTGTTTCATCGGCAGAAAAAATTGTTCAGTGCTGAAAAAAAGTAACTCTTGTCATACCATAATCCCTGTGAAAAGAGTAATACGGCGACTGCTTGAAATCAATATGGGTACTATGCTCGATAAGCAGAATGCCCTCTTCTGCAAGCAGTTTCCCTCCAACAATTTTTTCAATCAGCTGGTTGTAATCATGCCACGCATACGGTGGATCGCAGAAGACCAGATCGAACGCTTCACCAGCACGACCAAGAAAGGCAGAAACATCCGAATTCACAATCTTGACACAATCCTGAACCCCTAACTGAAGGGTTGTAGACTTTAAAGATTTGAGTGAGTCAACATGCTGATCAACAAAACACACTGACCCTGCCCCACGGCTCAACGCCTCAAAACCAAGAGAACCGAACCCGGCAAACACATCAAGAACAGACACCCCGTCAAAGTCTATTCTTCCTTCAAGAATATCAAAGAGAGACTTTTTCACACGGCTGCTGCATGGACGTATTGCCTGAGACGATGAACTCCTGATTTTGCGCCCTTTATATATACCCGCCAGAATCTGCACTAAACCCCTTGCAGCCTAAAAGTCACCGAATACGGTCTCCGTAAGGATGGCAAGTGCTTTTTCAGCATCATCCTTTGACGGCGGCTTTCCGTGCCAGTTAGATTTGTCCGGCATAGTCCCTTCAAAAAACGGAACACCTTTACCCATAATGGTTACGGCAAGCACAACCGATGGTCTTGAACGTTGTTCATGAGCCTGTATTGCCTCAACAGTACTGACAAAATCCTCAATATCGTTTCCATCACAATGATAGACATCCCAGCCAAATGAGCGCCATTTATCTGCAAATGGTTCAACGCGCATAATATCGTTGACCTCACCGTCGATCTGCTCATTATTGCAGTCAACAATACCGATAAGTTTTCCAAGCCCGTAATGGGATGCACTCATGGCAGCTTCCCATATCTGTCCTTCCTGGCACTCGCCATCTCCCATCAGACAGAACACATCGCGCTCATTGCCATCAATACGCAGGCCAAGTGCAGCTCCAACTGCTGCAGAAAGGCCCTGACCGAGGGAGCCGGAAGCGATTCTGATACCGGGAAGCCTGGACTCGGATGCCGGATGTCCCTGCAGGTATGAGCTGATCTGGCGCAGGGTATTCAGTTCACTGAGAGGAAAATAGCCTGAACGGGCAAGCACACTGTACCATACAGGAGCAATGTGGCCATTGGAAAGAAAAACAAGGTCCTGATCATCACTCTGCCAGAAGTTGTGCGGATCCTTCTGAAGCACCCTGAAGTAGAGTGCTGTAAAAATATCAGCCATGCCTAGCGAACCTCCCGTATGACCGGAATTGGCCTTGGCAAGCATTCTGATAATATCCCGTCGCACCTGACGGGCCATCTCATTGAGTTCATCAAAAGTGGCAAGCGTAAGAAGCTCGCCTTTTTTGTCCGCAGGATAAACTTTTAAGTCTTTTGCCATGGTACGTCAACAAAATTCTCGCGAATTAATAAAAAAGGTTCAGTTTAAGAGTCTGGTGATAATAACAAAAAAACTTATTCCTGTTCGCGCTTTCTTTCCCTGAAAAACTTCCATACCGAAAAAGAAAGAAGAAGAACAAATACAATCGACACAGGAATACTATACAGAGCAACATAACCTCCGATTTGCTGCCAGTTGCTTCCCAGTAAAAAACCACCGTACAAGAGCACTACATTCCACGCAGTAGCGCTTATGGCAGCAGCAAGAAAGACTAAAGGGGTTCGAAGATCCATCAACCCTGACATAACGGAAATAACTGCCCTGGAGCCAAACAGAAAGCGGTTTACAAGCACAGCTGCATAACCATGAGCAGCAAATTTCCGGCGGAGAAGATCCATATCGGAAGGAGGAAAAAACTTATGAGCACTTTTGGACAGCCAGTTCTCAACCGATGAACCTCCCTCGGCATACAATTTCATGCCTAGATTTTTACTGAGCAGGTACACAACCATAAACCCGACCGTCGAACCCAGAGAAGCCCAGAACAAAGCTCCTGCAAAAGTGATCCCGCTTGTATAGATCAAATAACCTGTAAAAGCAACAGGCACATCTCCAGGAATCGGCGGCACTATATTTTCAAAAAAAGCAATCAGAAAAAGAAACAGATAGATCGAAAATGGATCCGCATGCTGCAGATAAGCAATCGCAGACTCAAGCATTCCGCCTCCCTCTCTTCTGTAATTTCACTCTCAATCGAGCTCGAGCACCCTTCTCTGAACTTCACTGTATGCATCCTCTACACCGCCAAGATCAAACCTGAAACGATCCTTATCCAGTTTTTCATTTGTTTCAAGATCCCAGAGCCGGCATGTATCAGGGCTTATCTCATCACCAAGAAGAATTTCGCCATTGTGCCGGCCGAACTCCAGCTTGAAATCAACAAGCTTCAGTTTTCTGTCGGCAAAAAACTTTTTGAGCACCGCATTAATTGCTTCTGCACGGTTTTTCAGGACAGCCAGTTCCTCAAGAGTTGCCACACCAAGCGCAACTGCATGAGACTCATTCATCAAGGGATCATCCAGATCGTCATCTTTCAAATAAAACTCAACTATGGGGTTTTCAAGTACCGTTCCCTCTGCAAACCCATACCGCTTCACCAGTGAACCAGCGGCAATATTGCGGACCACAACCTCAACCTTTATAATATCGAGGTGGCGACAAAGCATATCCCGGTCGGAAAGCTTCTCTACCAGATGAGTATGGATGCCTTCACTCTCAAGGAGCGTAAAGAGCTTGCAGGAAATAGCGTTGTTCACAACACCCTTGTCTGCAATTGTGCCTTTTTTCTTGTTATTGAAAGCAGTCGCGTCATCCTTGAACTCCTGTATGACCAGGTTACTGTCTTCCGTTAAAAAAACCTTTTTAGCCTTGCCTTCGTAAAGCTGCGTCGTCTTTTTCATGTAAACTGTTTTTATTGTGATTTGCTATCGCGGCATGTTAACGTGTCTGGATACTGAAATTTCGCTCTTCAAGCTACCCTTCATTATCGGAAGCTGCCTGTTCAACCGCCCCGGTAAGCACAATGGTAATTTGTTCATCGGTAAGCCCCTTGTCTTTCAAAAAGCTCATAAACCTGAACACCCCCAGATCAGAAAGCATGGCTTTCGGCTGATCCTGTTCACTGAGTCCTCTGGTGCGGCTGTACTCTCCGGATGTCTTGATCCAGTCATCAATGAACTGTTCCGATTTTCCGTTTTCAAGAAAAAAACCGGTCACAATCCGTTCAACGTCAGCCCTTGATGGTTCCGGATGAGCCGTAAACAGCAACTGCATCTCTTCAGAAATCCTTGCCAACACAATAACCGCCTCCTTGTCAAGGGTCTCTTCAAGGATATCTTTCGCCTGTTCCTTGACACCGCTCTTCTGGGTCATACTGGTTTCCGGATCGTTGGGTAATAAAATATTGACAGCTGAAAAATCCCGAATAAGTTACAAAGAAAAATAGCAAATACATAAGAGATCATGCTTTGTCTAACTTTCCTGCAAATACACGGCCCGCCTGATAACCTGTCACAAAATGAAACCCCGCCACACAGTGCATACGTCAAAAAATGAATCAGTTTTGTGCCATGTTTTGTCTTTAGGGCACCTCTATTTATTCTTCACCTCCCCCATGGACGGTTGGGTGATTGGTACTCTGCAGGTTGGGGTGATTCCTGAACCCCAACAAAACAAAAGATGTCCAGAGAGGAAAGTTCTTTTCAGCCCTGTTATCAACCTTGCAAACAAATGATAAATACCTTGATATATATCAAAATGGTATTTACATTTCACTAATTATTTATAAAGGAGGAGAGCATGTCTGCCACAGCTAAAATTTTTATATCAGGACGAAGCCAAGCCGTCAGGTTGCCGAAAGAATTTCGCTTTGAAGGTAAGGAAGTATTTATTCGTCGTGATACCATTTCCGGAGATGTCATTTTATCTCATCATCCTGATTCATGGACTGGACTGTTCGCGCTTGACGAAAAAACTGAAGTGCCTGCTGATTTTATGACTCCTGAGGATCGAAAGTTGCAGGATCATCTTCGTGATCCTTTTGAGGGATGGCAGGAATGAACCTCTACATGCTGGATACCAATATTGCAAGTCACATTATCAAGGGAGATATTGCTCTTGTACGTGAACGGCTTGTGGCGGTGCCGATACACCGTATCGTGGTCTCTTCGGTCACACTGGCAGAATTACGCTATGGCCTGGCAAAGCGCTCCTGTCCCAAGGGTCTTACAACCCGTGTTCATGAGTTTTTAATCCGGGTTAAAATATTGGCCTGGGATCAAGATGCTGCAATTGTCTACGGAGACCTCCGTGCAACATGCGAAGCCGCAAGTGTGACGCTGTCCCCGCTTGATCTAATGATTGCAGCCCATGCTCAAGCAGTCAATGCCATTCTTGTTACCGCTGATAAAGCTTTCAGCATGATTGCAGATGGCTTGACGGTAGAAAACTGGACAACACCATAATCACAGGTCAAATACTTTTTAGATGCGCTCACTTTAGAACTACCGCTGTAAATCATTTTACCCTAACCCTGATTTTTCAGGTTAACCCAAAGTCTCAATTGCTCGACTTCGGCAACATCCCTTTCAGGTAACCTGCCCCAAAAAATTCCTCATAATCTTAAAAAGTAATTCCGATACAAATCCCCTTGTCATCCAGATACGAAGTGAGGGATCTCTTTTCTCCCCTCATACCATAAACCCTCGTCTGTTATTACTCCCATAAGTCCCATCCGTCATATAGTCAAAAACAAAAAAAAAATTTGCCTGTGTACAGAATTCCGTTTTGCATAACCCGGTTTCCTGACGCGGTACTTGTCGAGAATCATGAGCATCGTCGCTTCTTCGGCCTGAACAGTTGGACGTCACAGGCGAATTAATTTCCTTAAATCGACCTATTGTACCACACAGGCAGTGGAAGATGAGCACCAGGGTTAGTGATAACGTATAATAGCAAAACTCGTTATACTGTGCTTCTGATTTTCCAGGCATCCTTCGACACAGGAGCTTAATCACGATTTTCACTGCATGAGTGACTGTTGTCGGCCGGAGCGGGAACGCATCGGCATCTTTAACCGTTCTTATTACGAAGAGTTGATGATTGTTGCTATGGAAAACCATTAAACGGATATGCTCATGAAGGTGCTTGTAAACACTGATACTAATATCAAAGGAAGTGAGGAGCTGAACCAGCATGTTGAAGCAATTATAAGGGACGTTCTGGAGCGTTTCATCGAACGAATTACACGGGTGGAAGTCCATCTGACCGATGAGAACAGCGATAATAAATCTGGTATTGATGATAAACGCTGCCTGATAGAGGTACGTCTCGCCAGCCACCAGCCTATTATCTCCACTCATGAGGCTGCGACCATTGAACAGGCCATCGATGGAGCTGCGAAATTAATGGTTCATAGGCTTGACAGCACTCTCGGCCGCCTTGAACAGTACGATTAGGCTACAGAGTACCTATATTGAGTACTAAAATAGGGTGGTATACTTTCGCCGGGGATCAGTATTTCTGATTTATGTACCTCTCTTTATTCAAAAGGGATGCATTAAAAAAACGGAAATGATTTGAGTGTTTTTCTATGGTTAATGGAGGTGCCCATATGTAGGTTGGGGTGATTCCTGAACCCCAACAAAACTAAAACTGTCTTGAAGGGGTAGCTTTTTTCAGACTGCAGGTAAAGTTTGCCTTCCTTCTCTTATCTCAGCAAGACAATTTCTATACCACTAGGAATGATAAGAAAGAAAATGATATACCGTCTTCTCTCCTTAATCTGCCTTTTTCGTCTCCCTTCTTTTTTGGACAGCTCTCTTTATCTCTTCAACATCCCAAGCGGTGACAATGCCACAATCTATTCCGGCATGAATATCCTTCAGTAACTGATCAAGCTTTGCATTGCGGTGAGTGTCCTGCTAAGCCATAAGGCGCAATGCCTCACGGACAACTTCACTTGCCGATGTATAGAAACCGGAGTTTACTTTTTGCCGAACCATCTCTTCAAGGAACGGTGTCAGGTCAACATTAATTGGCATGGCTTTATCTTTGTTCTTGGTAAGGGAAAAATATTACAATGAAATGTTTCGGTCGCTTTCGGCCAAGGATAATAAAGGAGGAGATTGAATTATATCGATCTTAAAGGACTATATTTTGGCCTGCGGCTCTTGGCATTTTTCTCTCCTGATTCGGGTGAATCTTTCTGCGTATTTCATTGTACTACGAAGGAATGCGAACCTATTCCCAGATCCCAAATATGACAAATTGTATCAATAGCTCTGGCTCTGCATGAATGGTAGATCAAATATTACGCATAAATCATGGGTTTCTTAATTAAAATCAGTTATTATTTCCCTTCACTTCCATTGCCGTCATAACCGCTTTAGCGATTGTTCTGAAATATGAGTGCAGGGATACGCTGTCGAAGCGTTGGTGACAGATCATCATAATGGTTCAAAAAAAATAGAACGAGCTCATGCGAAAAATACTCTTTTATTCTTTTCTCGTTTTCAGCATGGCATTTTGCATTTCCAGCTCTGCCGCAGGCAATCCAGGGCCTGAAAAAACAGTGCTTTTTATGTGGTGGAATGTTGAGAATCTTTTCGATCCCGCCAACAATCCCGCAACTGACGACGATGACTTCACTCCTGAAGGGAGCATGAACTGGACAGAAAAGAAACTCCTCCTCAAACAGATGCGCATTCGCCATACCCTTTCGGCAATAAAGGCGCACCCCGACTACAGAAAGTATCCGGACATCGTTGCGTTTGCGGAAGTGGAGAACGAGCGTGTCTTTAAGGGGGCACTCGAGCCGATAAGCGGCATCAGGTACAAATCCATATACTATGAATCGTCTGACCCGAGAGGTATCGATGTTGCTCTGGCCTATAACCCGCAAACGCTTCGTCCTATAGCATCGAAAGCCTACACGGTACCAATGGATGGCAAGCCGACAAGAAAAATCATCGTCGCCGGATTTTCTGCTTCAGGCCACCCGTTTCACGTCATCCTGAACCACTGGCCTTCACGCTCCTTCGATACCGAGTGGACGGAACGCAAGCGGATTTCGGCAGCAACAGTGACGAGGCATATTCTCGACAGCCTGCGTGTCAAAAACCCTTCATCCGACATCATTGTCATGGGCGATTTCAACGACGAGCCCGAAAATCGCTCACTGAAAGAGGTGCTTGGCTCAACAGATGATGCTGCAAAGGTTAAAGCAAACGGCAGGGAGTTCCTCTACAACTGCTGGAGCGGCTATGAGGGAATTGGCAGTTTCTCCTTCCATAACAAGTGGCAGCACATCGACCAGATTCTCCTCTCCTCCGGCATGCTCGACAACAAAGGCCTTTATGCTCGAAAGAGTGCCTTCCACTGCTTCTCGTTTTCAAAAATGCTCGACGAATCCGGTAAGAGGCCCTATGCAACCTATGAAAAAAGAAAATATACAGGAGGGTACTCCGACCACCTGCCGCTCCTGTTGAATGCAGACATTGCGCAGTAGCTCACCCTGCCTGGGTGTTATTTCTAAAAAAGCCAAACCATTTCAGTGCCTCAAACCAGAGCACACTTCCAAGACCGGCCAGAAGACAAACACCAAGATCAAGGGGATGGAGATCGGAAAACTTGAATAACATGACAAAAAAGGGAACATAAAGAACAATCGCAAGTAATAGAACCGCACCTAAGAGTAACGGCAGCAACGCATAATTGGAAAAACGCAGTGTTGCGATAAATGTGCGGCTCCATGACCGGTTGGTCAAAATCAGGGCAAGATTTGAAAAAATCATCGTTGTAAATGTCAATGCCCGCACCTCCTGTTCACTGTACCCCTCGTAGCGGGAATACAAATAAACACCGAGAACAACACCAAGAACAACAACGCCCTGTATGATACTTACAGCTACCGTTTTACGACTGAACAGGGGCTCACGGGAGTTACGGGGAGGACGCCTCATAACATCTTTTTCCTCCTCTTCAGCTTCAAAAACAATTGAACAGGCCGGATCAATGATGAGTTCAAGAAAAGCGATATGTGCCGGCAACAGAACAAGCGGAAAGTTAAACAGCACGGGAAAGATCAGCATCCCTGCAATAGGCACGTGAACCGCCAGAGTATAGGCCATGGCTTTTCTGATATTGTCAAAAATCCTGCGTCCAATCCTCACCGCCTGCACAATAGAAGAAAAATCATCATCAAGGAGCACCAGTGACGATGACTCCCTGGCAACATCAGTTCCCCGTCCTCCCATAGCTATTCCAATGTTGGCAGCTTTCAACGCTGGAGCATCATTCACTCCATCTCCTGTCATCGCAACAATTTCCCCATTTGCCTTGAATGCCGAGACGAGCCGCAATTTCTGTTCAGGCACAACCCTTGCAAAAATATTCACTCCGTTAATCCTTTCCTTGAGCTCTATGTCCGGCATGCTCTCGATTTCAGTGCCTGTTACAACCTTATCAGCGCCCTTAAGCCCAATCTGGCGGGCAATATTGCGAGCAGTCCCGGGATAATCACCAGTAATCATGATTACACGAATTCCAGCACTATAGCATTCGGCAATTGCAGATGGCACCGTAGGCCTCACCGGATCAGCAAGCCCTATCAGTCCAAGAAATTCAAAAACAAAATCATGCTGCTTTTCAGGTAATAATGATTGTTGACAGAGTGCCCTTGCCACACCCAGCACCCGTAACCCCTTATCGGCCATTTCACTGATATGAGTTGACAAAAGCTCTATCTGCCCGGCATCAAAATGACAAAGATCAATAATTGCCTCAGGAGCCCCTTTGGCAGCAATCACATACTCTTCTCTATCCGATGATTTCCATACCCGGGAGAGTGAAAGCAGCTCTTTCGATAAAGGATATTCATGCACAAGCGTCCAATCATGGTGCAGATGCCCACTCTCACGGAGATAGTCACTCCCTGTCTGCCTGATTGCCTGTTCCATAGGATCAAAAGGATCAAGCTGACTTGCCAGAATACTGAATTCAAGAAGTTCATGAAAGCCTTCAGGCATAGAGCCGTGCAGATCCGGTCCAAGAGCAATAACCTCACCCCCGGCAAAAAGTTTACTTACCGTCATACGGTTCATGGTGAGCGTACCGGTTTTATCAACACAAAGCACAGTCGCCGAACCGAGTGCTTCTATCGCCGGCATACGTCGCGCCAGCACCTGTTTTTTTGACATGCGCCATGCCCCAAGGGCAAGAAAAATCATCAGAACAACAGGCAGCTCTTCAGGAAGAATTGACATGGCAAGGGTAATCCCTGCAAGAATTCCGTTAAGAAGATCACCGCGGCTGAGACTATAGAATACAACCACCACAACGCATAAGAAAAGCCCGACAAAAGCCAGATTACGAACCCATACCCCTGTTTCCTGCTGCAACGGGGTCTTTTCCGTCTCAACAGCCTGCAAAACCTTTCCGATTTTCCCGATTTCACTCCTGATACCGGTTGCTGTAACACGGGCAATCCCCTGCCCCTGAACAACAAGAGTTCCAGAGTAGATGAAAGGAAGATCATCTCCACCAGGATGCACCTCTGTGCCATCCGTTTCATTATCGGATTTTCTGACCGGAACAGATTCACCGGTTAATAAAGATTCATCAACTGAAAGATTGAGGCAGGAGAGAAGGATAGCATCCGCAGGAACCCGGTCGCCCTCATTGACAATAATAATATCTCCCTGCACCACCTCTCGACCAGCAATACGCCGCTCAGCACCATCCCTGATAACCAGGGCACGGGGGCTTGAAAGATCCCTTAACGCTTCAAGCGCATTTTCAGTTTTTCGTTCCTGATAGAGGGTCAACCCCATCACAAAAAACACAAAACCAAGCAGCATAAGCGCCTCCTGAACATCGCCAAGAATCAGATAGACTGCTCCGCACGAAACCAGAAGCAGCAGCATCGGCTCACGAATAACATCAAACGCAGTAGAAAAAATGCTCCTTTTCCCCGTTGATGGCAACTCATTGTATCCATCCAAAGCCAATCGCTCAGAAACTTCTGCTTCTGAAAGGCCAGCAAATCCAACGGGAGTTATTGCATTTTTCATGATCTGCGTTTCGCGAAAGAAATGGCTGCTGACCAATCATAAATGAAAATAGCGAAGCTGTATATCATGTATGGGAGAGTTTTACTATTGTATAACCGGCCTCCTTCAGTAAACGAGGAATACTTTCTGACACCAGCGAGCTGTCTTTATCTTTTTCCTCTTTCGAGAGTCTTTCCCAATCGACGAGAAGAGCATGGAGCTTTTTCTCTTTATTGGTGTGAGGAGAATATTTCCACCCATCTTTCAATTTGGCATCCATCCACCTCTCGTGTTCAAGTTTAGCCATTTCCTTCAGCTCCGGAATCGGGAATTCAACCGCTTGCTCATTGTTACGCATTGGAACAATGGCATATCCAAACGTCGCCAGTTTATTGGGAATATCGCGAACAGCCGCACGATTCTCTTCACGTTCATGGGGTGAAAGGGCAGTAAAGCTGACAAGGGAGCTGTGCGTTTTTGGATCTGCATCTTCATCGGTCACCTTTCCCCAAACATAGCCTTGGCGTTTAAGATTGTTATGAAACAATTTATGGTTAAGACGGGCTAATTTTTCGAGAAGTTGCTCCCTGAGTTCAAGATGATGAACAAGTGCCACAAAAGAGTGAGGATCAACATGCAGTCTGAGTTGTTCTTCAGGAGGAAGGTAGGATCGATTGAAATGTGTTGCGTTTCCAAGCCTGCTCATAGCAACAATTGCCTCCATCGAACGGGAACCATGTCGATAGGAATCACCCAGGAGAACTGCGCGCATGATTCCGGTATCGATTCGGAGTGTATGGTTTTCATCAAACAATTGTGGGGT
>CAIXLG010000028.1 GCA_903920215.1 uncultured Chlorobiaceae bacterium | reverse complement strand
GATCAGGGCTGCTGGCCGTGACAGTTTTTATATTTCTTTCCGCTTCCGCAAGGGCATTCATCATTGCGGCCTGGTTTCTTATCAGCAATGACTGGCTGCTGAGGGGTTGGTGTACTCTCTTCATCACTGACATTCGGTGCCATCTCGACGCCAAAGGATGCCGTATAAACACTTTCAGCCGCCTGATGCTGAGCCACAAGCCTGTCCTGACGGACTGCAGCTTTTCGCTGTTTTTCTTCCATTTCGCGAGCCTCCTCAGGATCGACAGGGAAGAGCTTGAATGCAAGAGAGAGAGTTTCGTGCTCTATGTCGCGCAGCAGGTCAACAAAGAGCCGGAAGGCTTCCTGTTTGTACTCCAGCAATGGATCTTTCTGGCCGTAAGCACGTAAATTGATGCCTTCACGCAGAGAGTCAATTTCACGCAGATGCTCTCTCCATCGGAGGTCAATGACGCTCAGGACTGCATATTTCTCAATCTGCTGCATAATCTCTACCGGTACTGCGGCCTCTTTGCGGCGGTAAAAAGCAAGGGCTGTATCGTAAAGCTTACCAGCTATAACTTCTACGCTTTCGCGGTCAAAGGTTTCGGGGTCGGGTTTGAACTCGATCGAAAGCTCACGCAGCAGCTGCTCCTCAATGCCTTCGACATCATGCTCTTTGTGATATTTTTTTACAACCACTTCGCTGTAATCCTGTAACAGGTCAAGAATGTCACTGGTCAGACGCTCTTTAAGAAGACCATTTTTCCGACGTGAATAGATGACCTCACGCTGCTGGTTGAGTACATCGTCATATTCCAGAAGGCGTTTACGGATAGCAAAGTTCTGATCTTCAACTTTTTTCTGTGCGCGTTCAATGGATTTAGTGATCATTGAGTGTTCAATCACATCGCCCTCTTCATGTCCGAGGCGATCCATCACGGAAATAACCCGGTCAGAACCAAAGAGGCGCATGAGTTCGTCTTCAAGCGAGACAAAAAAGACCGATTCGCCCGGATCGCCCTGACGTCCGGCACGTCCACGGAGCTGGCGGTCAATACGGCGTGACTCGTGACGTTCAGAACCGAGAATAAAGAGCCCGCCAAGTTCGCGAACACCCGGTCCAAGCTTGATATCGGTGCCTCGACCAGCCATGTTGGTGGCAATGGTCACCGCATTTTTCTGGCCTGCTTCGGCGACAATTTCAGCTTCACGATCGTTCTGCTTTGCATTAAGCACATTGTGCGCTATTTTTCGTGCGCGAAGCATCCTCGAAAGGGTTTCAGAGACATCAACACTTGTGGTACCGACAAGGACCGGCTGTCCCTTTTTCTGCAGCTCTTCAACCTTCAGAGCAACCGCGTTGTACTTTTCCCGACGGGTTTTGTAGACCAGATCGTCCATATCCTTGCGAACAATCGTGCTGTTTGTGGGAATGACAACAACATCGAGCTTGTAGATTTCAAAAAATTCAGAAGCTTCGGTTTCGGCTGTACCGGTCATACCGGCAAGCTTTTTATAGAGACGGAAAAAGTTCTGGATGGTGATGGTGGCCATGGTCTGCGTTTCACCCTCAATCCTGACATTCTCCTTGGCCTCGATAGCCTGATGCAAGCCATCGCTGTAGCGTCTACCGGAAAGAATTCGTCCGGTGAATTCGTCAACAATCATGACCTGGCCGTTCTGAACAACGTATTCATCATCGCGCTGGAAGAGGGAGTAGGCTTTCAGGAGCTGACTGATATTGTGCAGGCGTTCCGAGCGCTCGGCAAAGAGGCGGTATACTTCGTCTTTTTTCTGGATCTTATCAGCAGTAGCAACCGTCGCATCACTCTCAATAGCGGCCACTTCAGAACCGACATCAGGAAGGAGGAAAATATCGCTGTCCTGATGGCTTAGCTTGCTGAGAAACTCACGACCTTTATCGGTCAAGTCAATAGTTCCGCCTTTTTCGTCAACAGCGAAATAGAGTTCGCTGTCAACTTCGTCCATCCGGCTTGAATTGTCTTTAAGGTACTCGTTCTCGGTAGTCTGGATAAGTTTACCAATACCCTGCTGGGAGAGTGTTTTGATATAGCGGGTATTTTTCGGCTGTCCACGTTTTACGCGCAGAAGCGCAAGACCGGCATCGGGATCGTTTGGCTTTGTTTTCAGAACTTTTTCAGCTTCACCGAGACAGGTGGCTACCAGCTGCTGCTGTGCACGGACCAGCTGTTCAATCCATGGTTTGATTTCCTGAAATTTGCTGTTGTCGGCATGTGGCACAGGGCCTGAAATGATAAGCGGAGTCCTGGCCTCATCAATAAGAACGCTGTCTACCTCATCAACAATGGCGAAATAGAAGTTCCGCTGAACCATCTCTTCGGGAGTTCCGGCCATGTTGTCGCGAAGATAGTCAAAGCCAAGCTCGTTGTTCGTGCCATAGGTTATATCGCACTGGTACTGCTCCCGGCGTTCTTCGGGGATCATGGTGTTGAGTATAACGCCTACCGAAAAATTATGAAAATCAAAGACAGGGTTCATCCACTCTTTGTCTCTCTGTGCCAGATAATCATTGACTGTAACAACATGCACACCTCTTCCTGTGAGCGCATTGAGGAAGACCGGCAATGTTGATACGAGGGTTTTTCCTTCACCGGTTGCCATTTCGGAAATCTTTCCGGAATGAAGCACAACTCCACCGATAAGCTGGACATCATAAGGCACCATATCCCAGATCATCTCTCTACCCATGACATTGTACTTGAGACCTTTAAGGCGTCGGCAGGTCTCTTTTACAAGTGCGAATGTTTCGGGGAGAAGCTCATCGAGAATTTTCGATGTAGCCTTTTCGTACTCTTCAGCGATTGCGTCAAGCCGGACATTTACAGTTTCAGCCTCTTCAATATTGATATCCGGGTTGTCAAGCTTGTGTGAGAGAGTTTTTTTCTCCAGCTCAAGTGGCTCCAGAACGCTTCGTACCTTCTTTTTCAGTTCCTGGCCTTTATGGCGAAGCTGGTCGTCACTGAGCGACGACATTGTGCCCTGATGCTCATTGATAGTGGCGATAACCGGCTGGATCTTTTTTATATCCTTATCGTGCTTGGAACCGAAGACCTTTTCAAAGATTTTCAACATGTACTTTTATTTGCTCTCTAAAGTTTCTGGTAGGGTAATGTATTGGAAAAGCAGGCTGTTCCGCGTACTCACCTCTCTATATTCAATCGAGCCTTAAGGTATTGAATTAGACATTGAGAAAAAAGCGGGAAGCCCTGAAAAAAAAGTGAACGGGAAGGGGAGATGTTGAGCACTCTTTAAGCGCCATGGTGTTTGCCTCGACAGCAGGTACCATGCATTACTATTCGGCAAATAATTAATACATTTAGAGGGACAAACCAGTTCAATTATGGAGAAAACCTCCGTCACCTGTCAGCTGGTAATTTTTTTGATTGTAACAAGAAGTTGCTCTCCTGATGTCCAAAAAGCAGAAAAGCAATACCCCAATCACCCCATCTGAGTTACGTTCTCTGGCTGAAGAGCGCCTGGAGCAAGAACACCTCAGCGCGATGTCCTCACCCGAAGAGATGCTCGAGCATCTCCATGAGCTTGAGGTTCACCAGGTCGAACTTGAAATGCAGCAGGAGGAGCTGGCTCATACCAAACTCGAGCTGGAGGAGTCTATTGGTATGTACATAGAGTTTTATGACTTTGCGCCGGCAGGATATTTGACTCTCAGTCCGGATAGTAAGATTGAGCAGGCGAACCTGACTGCAGCCAGGATGCTTGGAGTTGATCGCTCCCATTTACTTGGCATGCATTTAAAACAATTTGTTGTGCCGGAGGACTATCGGATAATTGATGATTTGCTCGAATCAGTTTGCAATACGAGAGTTCAAGGAAGCTGCGAAGTGAAGCTTCTTGCCTCTGCTTCCAATCCATCCACACTTCACTCCGGCCAGACTCTTCAAACTTTTCGCATTGAAGCTGCCGTAAGCGATGCCACTCATTCATGCCGGATTATTCTCTCGGATATTACCGCTCAGAAGGTTGCTGAAGAAGCTTTACGCAAGAGTGAGCGTAACTTTCGTTCCATAACTGATCAGATGGCAGATGAGGTATTTGTTATAGACTCCATCGGAACCATAACCTATGTTTCACCTGTTGTTGAGAAACTTTTCGGCTTTCTGCCACATGAGGTCATTGGCAACTCTTTTATCGACTACATGCTGGAAGAAGACATTCCTGAAGCCTTACAGGTATTCCAGAGCACCCTGCATAATAAAACCGCGAATCAGATCTTCGAGGTCAAGTTAAAGAGAAAAGACAGTTCCCACTTTGACGGAGAAATCCATCTGCAATATTATCATGATCAGGACATCTCCGGAATGATCGGCTTGATCCGTGATGTCAGCGAACGCAAGCAGGCCGAGGCTGCATTGCGTGAAAGCGAAAGGATGTTCCGTTCTATTACTGAACAGATTTCAGAGGTGGTTTTTGTTAACAATTCCCGTGGCGAGATAACCTATGTTTCACCAGCAGTTGAAAAAATTGCCGGTTATAAGCCAGATGAGTTACTCGGTCATGCTTTTTTCGAATACCTGGCGGAAGAGGAAATTCCCGGAGCGATTGCAATCTTCACTGATGCTATGTCACGTCAATTGACAAATCAGGTGCTTGAATTTAAGTACAGGAAAAAAGACGGCTCGCTCTTTCATGCAGAAATTCATTCGCAATATTTCAATGACAACGGTTCAGTTGGAGTGATCGGCCTGCTCCGTGATATCAGTGAACGTAAACTGGCTGAAAATCAGCTTGTAAAACTCAGTGCCGCTGTTGAACAAAGTCCTGCTGTTGTTGTTATTACCGATCCCCTCGGCAATGTGGAATACGTCAATCCGGCGTTTACCGAGCTTACCGGTTACTCGACAGAAGAAACGAAAGGTAAAAACCCACGGATTCTTCAATCAGGACTGACGCCAGAATCAGTCTTTACAGATCTCTGGGAAACTATCCTTTCAGGAGGCATTTGGCGAGGAGAGTTCCAAAACAAAAAGAAAAACGGTGAACTCTTCTGGGAAACAGCTGTTATCTCGGCTATAATTGACAAAAATGGCGTAATAGCCAATTTCGTGGCAGTCAAAGAGGATATCACTGAAAAGAAAACATATTTGGCTGAGCTGATTGCTGCGAAAGAAAAAGCAGAAGAGAGCGACCATCTGAAATCAGCGTTTCTGGCAAATATCAGCCACGAAATACGCACTCCCATGAATGGTATTCTCGGTTTTTCGGAACTGCTCAAGGAGCCTCACCTCTCTGGTGAGGAAATGGCAGAATACATCGACCTCATACAGTCAAGCGGTCACCGTATGCTGAACCTGATTAATGAGTTGATTGATATCTCACGCATTGATGCCCGGGAGACAAGCATGGAAATCAGTGACACACCGCTCAACAAGCTTTTGCAGGAGACCTATGCTTTTTTCAAGCCAAACGCACTCTCTAAAGGATTACGTTTGACCTATACCACAGGTCTTTCAGACAGTGAATGCCTCATCAAAACCGACAGTGGAAAGTTGAACCAGATTTTGATAAATCTTGTCAACAATGCCCTTAAATTCACCACGAAGGGCAGCATTGATTTCGGTTACACGAAAAAGGATGACAATCTTGAATTTTATGTTATCGATACAGGCATTGGTATTCCTGTTGACATGCAAAATAAAGTTTTTGACCGGTTCCGCCAGGTAGACAACACCTTAACCCGAGGCTACGAAGGTGCCGGACTCGGATTGAGCATTACACAAGCTTTTGTTATCATGCTTGGCGGTACAATCCGGGTGGAATCAATCGATGGGACTGGAACTACCTTTTCATTCACACTGCCGTATAACCCCGTCAATGCACTAAAAAGCTCTTCTCCTGATTTGCAGGAGGCCAGAGCTCCTGGAATACTTCCGCACCTCTGCATTCTCATAGCAGAAGACGATGAGGTAAGCACAGTGCTGCTTAAACGCAACCTCACAGGCGAAAACTTTACCATTCTTTGTGCCGTAAACGGCTGGGAGGCAGTTGAACTCGTTCAGCATCATCCGGAGATCAATCTTGTGCTTATGGACATTAAAATGCCGGTAATGAACGGTTTTGAGGCAACAAGACTCATCAAACAGCAGCGCCCTGACCTGCCGGTTATTGCCCAGTCAGCATTTACCTCAAAAGAGGACAAAGAAAAAGCAAAAAAGGCAGGCTGCGACAGCTTCATTACCAAACCAATCAAGAAAAATGAGCTGCTTCAAATGATGCTTGATCTTTTCAAGTGGTAAACGGGGAAGGCGTTATCTGTGTTTTGCAGCGGCCAGTTCCTCAAAAAAGTCCTTCAAGTGCCGTGTACCATAAGCCGGTGCGACATGGTCAAATTTGAGCGCTTCAACTGCAAATGAGAGCAGATCGGCCAGATTGCGGTTAAAAAGACCGGTCAGCATGAGTCCTCCTTCGGCGAGCCACATGGGAAGCTCTGTTATCCAGGGGGTTTTACCGCAAGCATGGAATGCCAGTTCCATAGTTTCTTTAAAGGTGTATATATCCGGCCCGCCTACAGGAATTTCGTGCGATTCACCATTGACAGCATCAACACAGACCTTGGCTAGATCAGCACCATGAACCGGGTTGATTTTTTTCTCGCCTTCTCCAATCATGAAGATATGACCGCTTTGCGCCATTGAGAAAAAGCGCCCCATGTCGGAAAAATAACCGTTAGGACGAATGACAGCCCAGGAAAGCCCTGATTTTTTCAGTGCTTCAACAAAGAGCTCGTGGGCCTTGATTGTCGGGATTTCGGGCATCTTGTCCTGATTGAACACGGACACATAGATGAATTTGGAGACATGTTCGGCAACAGCCTGATCGAGAATGCGTTTGTTCCCCAGGTAATCAACATCGTAGCTGGTGAGATGGGCATCGGGAGAGGTAAGGCCAAGGGCGCAAAAAACAACATCAATCCCTTTGCACACCCCTGCGATGGTGTCAGGAGAGGTCACGTCACCGGTTACAACCTCATCAACGATATCGTACACAGCAGGTTCTAGATTAACCCCAGGAGTTTTAATCTTTTCAGGGTTTCTGACAAGTGCACGCACATAATAGCCTTGAGCCTTGAACTCTTTTACTGCATACCGGCCTAAATAGCCGGATGCACCGGTAATGAGCACTTTTTTTGTAACGGTCATGGTACGCTCCTTATTGGTTTACATGCAATTCAGCTCTTTTCATCATCAAAATGATCGCAATTTTTTAATCTCCTTTCGCCAGCAATGAAACAATATATGCCCTGCATAGCCTGCAAATTCCGGCTTGAGAAACGTTCTTGCCTCAGCATCCATCAGAAGATAACTCGCCGGGCTTAAAGATCGAAGCGCTGTTGCACTTTTGAACCATGTTCCAAGGTATTGTTTGACATGGGTGTCAATAGGGAAGGCATCAAAACGTCCAAGACCGAAAAGTGCGATACAGTCAGCGATTTTAAACCCGATGCCGCTGTTTTGAGAAAGCCTCATGCGAAGCTCATCGAGGGGGATATCCCTGTTGCGAAGGCTCTCAAAGTCAATTTGCCCTGCAACAATGCTTCGGGAGGCTGCAATAATGTTTGCAGCCCTGACTCGATTATTGTTAGTGCAACGGCTCAAGGCAAAAGGATCTGCCGCAGCAAGACGCTCAGGAGTGGGGAAGCTATGCAGCACGACCTCCTTGTCCTTGAAGGTAACGGATATTTTTTCGCCATAGCTTTCTGTAAGCATAGTAACCTGTTTTCTGATCAGATGCATTCCAATGCCTTGAGCACACATGAACATTATCAAGGTCTCAAAAGGATCCTGCCGAAGAATTCTCAGAGGAAAATACTCCCCGAGAAGTTTCCATAGTTCGGGATGCAATAGAAAAAAACTTTCAGGGAAAACATTTCTCGTATCAATATCAAGTGAAAAGAAGCTGTGAATAAATTCCAGTAATGGCATTCCTTTGATCTCATTACAAGGAGAGTGTACCTCAAATTCAGTGCTTGATAGCTGACGCATGAATATGGGAGATGAATCAATTATTGAGCAGTAATAATTCTGGTCAAATTTATAATCATTCCAGAGGAATGATTGTCCACTAAAGAGAATATCCTTTATGGATATTTTGTTTGATGATCTTATTTTTAATGTATAAAGCAAACCATTATTGATTAGTTATTTTTATCGGAAACCGATAGTGTCGAAGCTAATGAATTTTCTGTTTTTTATACATATAAAAACTTATAATAAAAAACGTTAAACATCTTGTCATATAAATATTTTAATACTTTTAAAATCCTGTTTTTTGTTCATATAACTAATAATATTTTTTATGATTGTTATAGTATAATGTAGGGCATTTTTTTAAAAACGCGTTTTTTGTGTTTTTATGATCAAGGTATTATTATCCTCTTAACCTATGGTTATTGGTGTGTTGGGGATATTTTTTAAGGTTATCCGATGTTGCTTTTTGCAGTTATAACTACTGCTCAGTTGTTGTTTATTTTTGGTGAAAATAATGATCGAGAGTCGATTGCAGAGCTTCTTTAAGCTGTATAAGTTCGAAAGTAAGGTTGCGGGCTTCGGGAGTAAAGAGGGAAATAACTGCTACTTCGGCCACATCACTTCGGTCAATAACGCCTGTAGATATCTTGTCGCCGGTATCAAAAAAGAGGGTGTGATTCAGAGGAGCGCCATCGATTAACCCGCCGGGACGAAGAATGGTGTATGAATATCCAGGCTCGGAAAATAGTCTGCGTACTTCGTTTTCGCCTTCCAGTTTCATCGTAAGCACCTGACCGTATTTGTTCAGGGGGTGATCAGGTTTGGTTACTCCCAGGGAGCTGATAAGGATAAAGTGTTTAACGCCGCTCTCTTTGGAAACCAGTGCCAGCCTTTTTACCCCGTCACGGTCAATCGCAGAGGGTGGCGGTGCTTTCGGGTCAGTTACATTACCGCCTATCGCACAAATCACAGCTTCAGCATGGCCTATAGCTGCCTTTATTTCTTCAGGGTGCTCGATTGAGCCTATGGTAAGCTTATCAATCACCTCCGGCCCAAAAAGCTTAAGAGCTTTTTCTCCCGATCGTACAAAAAGATGGAAGTTGATGTTGTGATGCTGCAACCGCTTCACAACCCAGGCGCCGGTTCTGCCGGTCGCTCCAACAACAAGTACACTGCCATTAAATGATTTCATAACTTTCTTTTAATATTGGATAAGCTTTGAATAATATTGCCATTGCCTCTCTCATTTAAAAACGTGGTTGTGAATGTAATCAGTTCCCGGGGAAACCAAGTGCTGAGGGACGAGTGCTGAGTGCTGAAGTTGTCTTTGGGCAGTGAAGAGAGATCCCTCCCGTTGGTCGGGATGACTGGGGAGGGAGGGAAAATGCTGAGGAGCGAGTGCTGAGAAAGAAGGAGTTGGAATTAGTTGAAAAGGGAGAATTTGACGTTCAGAGCCATTGTTAAATCGATCATGGAGTGAAGGATGACTACGGTTCTGATATCGCGGTACCAGAAGAAGTTTAAGGCCCAGCTGCATGCGATCAGCATCTGAACAGGCATGAAAAATGGTTTGTAGGGGCTTGTCTGAACTACATGGGTTGGCAGGATATTGATCCAGAACAGGCCGTGAATAAGGCCGCTGTAGACCATGAAAAAGATAAAGCCGGTGATGAAGAGTGCCCAGGGGTTTTTGGTGAACCTGCCGGTAAGGGCTGTACCGATTTGGAACACAGCGTAGAACATGAAGGTTTCGGCAATTCCGTTGGCTACAGTGAAGATCAGTACCGTAGGGATATCGAGCTTGCGGCCTCCGTCTGAAGTGGAATGAGAGTAAACCCAGGCGTTAAGAGCAACAATAAGGAGCGAGGCAACGAGGAGCGTGATTCTACGGGTGTCGAATTCACGGCTGAAGGAGAGAATATCCTTCTTGAAAAAGATAAAGCCTACAAGAAAAGCAAACGCCCAATAGGCATAAATCATCACTGGTACTGATAGTTCCATTACTCAGGTGTGGTTATTGGTTAAGGAAGTATTGCTGTGTTACTGGTATAAGCCTCGGCGTGATAGGAGCTTCGGACAAATGGCGCAGACTGCACATGCTTGAAGCCGGCGGCTTCAGCAATGATACGGTATTGCTCAAATTCCTCTGGAGTGATATAGCGATCAACCGCCATGTGCTCTGAGGATGGCTGGAGGTATTGACCGATTGTAACCATATCGCAGCCATGTCGTACAAGGTCATGGAGTGAAGCACTAACTTCCTCAGCGGTTTCACCCATACCTACCATGAGGCCTGATTTTGTAGTGAGGCCATGCTTCCGTTTGGCTCGCTGCAACAGCTGCAGGGAAGCCTGATAGCTGGCCTGTGGGCGTACCCTGGAGTAAAGGGATGGCACCGTTTCTATATTGTGATTCAGCACATCGGGTGACTCGGCCATAAGCAGGTCAAGGGCGCTTTCGCTGGCCTGAAAATCCGGAATGAGGCACTCTATGGTAACCAACGGGTTGCGTGAGCGGATGGCCCGGATGGTCTTGACCCAATGCTCTGAGCCTCCATCATGGAGGTCGTCACGGGTTACGCTTGTCAAAACAGCATGCTTCAACTGCATGGATTGGATGGCAAGGGCGATGTTTTCCGGTTCAAGGGGGTCAGGCGGAGGAGGGCTTGCTGCCTTGCCGACAGCGCAGAACCTGCAGGTGCGTGTACAGACGTTGCCGAGCAGGAGAAATGTTGCTGTGCCCCGCGACCAGCACTCGTGCAGGTTGGGGCACAGTGCTGAGCGGCAGACAGTATGCAGGCTCTGGCGGTTCAGCAGCTGTTTTGTAGATGCAAACGATGCGCCCGCAGTCAACTTGATTTTCAGCCATTCCGGTTTTTTTCCGGGACTATGCTCCATAACAGTATTGCGGGTAAGGTTTTAATAATGATGGTGCAATATAGCTATTCGGAGGGAAATCTTTGAGTGGGGAAGAGGGGGAAATAGGACTTATAGGTCTTAGTGCGACGTGAAGTCGCGTATTGGAATTGTCCGGTAGAACGGACTCGCTGTTCAGTCAGCGAAGCCAACCGACACATGCGAGATAAGCAAGTACCTTGTGTGAAGCTGTCGGGAAAAGTACCCGCAGGAAACTGTAG
>CAIXLG010000027.1 GCA_903920215.1 uncultured Chlorobiaceae bacterium | reverse complement strand
AATTATTCGTTTGCCCCACCGAAGCTGAAGGTAAAGCTGAATCCCTGCTGTTTTTTGTTTGCAACACTGTCAACGGCATTGAATCCGTAGCCGTAATCAAGGCCGATTTGACCGATAATAGGGAGGTAGAGCCGCAGGCCAAGGCCAGCTGATTTTTTCAGGTCGCCGTAGTTTACCGACTGCGTATTCTGCCAAAGATTGCCCGCTTCTACGAATGCCAGAGCGTAAATACTCACCGACTGTGACATGGTCAGCGGGTAACGCAGTTCCGAGGTGAACTTGGAATAGATCTTGCCGCCATAGAGTGTCGATGAAGGATCGGATGGGTAGAGATTCGATCCAAGGCTCCTGTCACCATAGCCTCTCAACGGCACGGTTGGGAGCGTTGACATGCCACTGCCGCCCATGTAAAAGAAATCAGTGTAGGGGACGTAATCATTGTTGGTAAAGTTGCCCAGATAGCCATGCTGGGTTGAAATGTTCCAGACCAGTTGACGGGTGATCGGAAAAAACCAGCTTGAGCTGCCGATGATCTTGTAGAAATCAACGGTGCCTGGCAGCGGTCCGCCGGCAAGTTCTCCCGAGATCGAGTTTTTGCTGCCTCTGCGAGGATAGATCGGGCTGTCAATGCTGTTGCGTGCAATGGTTTGTGTGATCGAATACTCATCAGCCTGATTGGGGGAGTTTGCCTGCGATGCATATAAACTCAACAGCCCACCATTCGTGTGCAGGTATTTCAGTTTCCAGTTGACCGAGAAGTAGTCATCCGGCCAGGCTAGTCTTCTTCCGACCGACATGGTTGCACCGTACTGATCCATAATGGTTGGAGTAACGCCATCGCTGTTGTAGATATAGGCGGTATGGGTGTCGAAGACGGAGAATCCAACTGCGGTCGGTGTGCCGAATGCCCATGGTTCCGTAAAGGAAAGACTGAGCGTGTTGAAGTTGCTGCTGCCGAATTGCCATTGAAAGCTGAGTTTCTGCCCATCGCCGTGCGGGAGCGGCTGGTATGCATCGCGATTGAAAATATCTTTCAGAGAGTAGTTACTGAAGGTAACGCCAAGTGAGCCAACAAACCCTGTGCTGCTGTAGCCGATCGATGTGTTAAAGGTATCAGTCTGCTTTTCACTGACATTGTAGGTAAGGTCAACAGTGTTGTTTTCGGGGTTCGGCTGGATATCAGGGGTAATCTGTTCCGGGTCAAAGTAGTTGAGCATGCTCAGTTCCCTGATACTGCGTACAACGTTCTGCCGGCTGAACATATCGCCAGGAACGGTATAGAGCTCCCTGCGGATGACATGATCTTTCGTTTTGGTGTTGCCTTTGATATTGATGGTGTTCAACTGGAACGGTTCGCCTTCACGCAGAGAGATATCCAGATCGACCGAATTGGGTTTAATGACCTTTTCCTCGAGTTTTGCCTTGAAGGAGAGGTAGCCGCGATCAAGATAAAGCGAGCTGACATCGCCATTGTCCTGAGAGAAATTGAGCCTCTCCTGAATCAGTTTTGCATTATAGACATCACCTTTTTTGATTTTGAAGGTGGTATTAAGAATATCCGTTGTTGCAAAATCCTTGGTATTGCCTGTCCAGGTAATATTGCCGATATAATATTTCTGCCCTTCATCAAGATAAATGTCAAGGATAAGGCCTTTTTTGTCATCGGTATAACTGATCGAATCGCGTACTACCCGGGCATCGCGGTAGCCGTTGTTTCTGTAGAACTCGACAAGGAGGTTTTTGTCGTCGTTGAATTTGTCGGTATCGAGTTTTGGAGAACCGAAGATTTTGCGCCACCAGGAGTTTTGATGGGTTTCATTGAACACCCCCCTCAGTTTTTTCTGATCGAAGGCCGAGTTGCCGTGGAATGTTATCTTT
>CAIXLG010000026.1 GCA_903920215.1 uncultured Chlorobiaceae bacterium | reverse complement strand
TATAACCTGGTACCGCGACTACTACAAACTCTAAGTTTTTTATAGGTACTATAGTCCTATAGGTCCCATAGGTCGTATATGCCCCGCTAATAATCCTTCGTGGATGAAATTCTATCTATCTCTACGGTAGCACCGGGCATAATGACAAATTCACTTAATCCAATGTGAGACTGGTTTTTTCCCCCAGTCATAGGTATAACCCAGCCTGGTCCATGGATATCCGTTTGCTCCGTATGATTGCCTCTTCAAGTCATTGTACCACTTTATATAATCGTCACTTACCCTCACAAATTTATTCGATGTCCGGAACTCTATTTCAGCCTCACAGTTACTGATCTCCGGATCTGCGCTTGGCCTGAAAAGATCGCCGGGCTTAACCCACATCTCAACAAACTTTGTTTTACCTGCTTTCGGCGGAAGCCCCAACAGCTGTTCAACTCGCAATGTTTTTTCTCCCTTCAGCGATTTGCAAAAATTCTTCAGCTCCGGCGCCGTTGTAACCCAGACCTCTCTTGAAATGTTGACTGATGTTCCGATTTTGTCATCATAACCATTATAGTCTGTCCACGTCACAACGAGTATGCGTGCATTCTCGGCATCACCCTTGTTTTTCCAAACCAGCTGCGGGTTTGAGGGTGCAATCGCAACAAGATTTTTCGATATCTCGGATGGCATTGCTATCTCTGCATCGACAACAGCACTGTGGTACATCTTCTGCAAATCTGCCTGATAAAGCGCCGGACTCTCTGCGGCACAGCCCGTAAAGAGATACGATACAAGCAGAAAAAGGGTATACCGTTTTACCTGAAAAAAGCCTTTTTTTATAATAATACGCATCCTCATTTCAGTATAGTTTACAAGTTCGCCTCGAAGAGTGGGGCAGTCACAGCAATAAACATCCGGAAAAAGAGTAAATTATACAGCAAAAGCAAAGCGGCAATTCCTGATAACAGCTATCGAACACATAAAATAGCAAATCGAAAAAGCCGCATAATAATGTACTAAACACTATATCGATATGTCGGAACAAAGTAAGGCAGGATGTTGCTGTTCGGGTGATGAATCCAATGGCAGTTCAGAGCCGGAAAAGCGGCTTGGCTGGGACGAATATTTCATGAGTGTCGCACAACTTATTGCCCGCCGCGCCACCTGTACCCGGGGGCATATCGGCGCGGTTATTGTAAGGGATCACAGTATTCTTTCAACCGGATACAACGGAGCCCCTTCCGGGCTTCCTCACTGTAACGACAGCAACTGCCGAATTTACCGCAGCACCCATCCCGATGGAACTGTCGAAGAGAATTGCGTTAACACGATTCATGCAGAAATCAATGCCATTGCCCAGGCCGCAAAGCATGGTGTCTCGATTAAGGATTCCGATATCTATATTACAGCAAGCCCCTGTATTCACTGCCTTAAAGTGCTGATTAATGTGGGTATAAAAACCATCTATTACCTTAAACCCTATAAAATAGAGCATATCGCAGAACTCATCAGGCTATCTGGTATCAAGCTGGTTCAGGTCACTATGGTTGAAACCCCGCAAGGTTAAGCGATGCCAAAGAGTGATGATGTTTTCTATATGCGCCGATGCCTGGCACTTGCATTACAGGGTGCTGGCAGTGTGAGTCCAAATCCTATGGTAGGATCGGTTATTGTTTACAACGGTGAAATTATCGGTGAAGGCTTCCATCAGAAATTTGGCGGCCCTCATGCTGAAGTTAACGCTGTTGCTTCTGTCTCCAACCAGGCATTGCTTCCTCACTCAACCCTGTATGTCAATCTCGAACCATGTTCCCATTTCGGCAAAACCCCCCCCTGCAGCGATCTTATTATTGAAAAGGGGATACCCCGCGTCGTCATCGGCTGCCGTGATCCTCATGTTGCGGTCGCAGGAAAAGGAACCGAAAAGCTTATTGCCGCAGGGATCGAGGTCACTGAAGGGGTGCTTGAAGCCGAATGCAAAAAACTCAACGAAGCATTCATTACAACTCATACCGCAGCAATGCCTCTCGTTGCCCTTAAACTGGCAGAGACACTTGACGGCAAAATTGCAACATCACAGGGTGCGTCCCAATGGATTACAAGTGAGCCTGCAAGGCGGGAGGTTCATCGCCTCCGGAGCATCTACGACGCAGTCATTATAAGTGAGGCTACCATTCGTGCTGATGATGCCCTGCTTACCGTCAGGCACTGTTCCGGTCGAAACCCCCTTCGTGTTGTTCTCGATCGTCAGCTGAAGGCGCCATTGACTGCAAAAATTTTTGGTTCTGAGGCCGAAACTATTCTCTTTACGTCATCGTTATCCTCCGGGTTGCCGAAAGTGGATCAGTTAAGGCAACGAGGTGTGACAGTTATATTCGTCAATGAGCGAGCCGAAAAACTGGATCTTCGACAAGTCCTTCTTGAACTGCATAAACGCAACATTCTTTCAGTCATGGTCGAAGGGGGGAGCAGCTTGTCCGCTTCATTTATTCGAGAAAAACTTGCGGATAAAATCTATATGTTTCTGGCTCCAAAGCTTTTCGGTGGCGATGGCCTCAGTGCGTTTGCCCCCCTCGGTATCACTCTGCCTGCCGGGGCTGTAAACCTGCAATTTGAAGCTCCACGATTTTTTGGAAACGATCTGCTGCTGGAAGCGTATCTTGTCAAGTGAACATGAGTACACACTGCCCTTGAACTCCAAGGACTTTATCTCCTTGGAGCACTGGCACTCTTCTTTTTTTGTGCTGGACGCTACAGCGCTTCACATGGAGGTGGTCTCTGGAAATAATGGCTTATCATCGTAAAGAGAACGTTATAGACATGCATCGGGTAACAGCATACTCCGGTACTACCTGCGTTTTCAGGGATTTCTCGCTCTGCATCGAAGCGGGGTGCAGCACAGCTATTCTCGGTCCAAACGGATCAGGTAAAACGACCCTGATGAAGCTTCTCTCAAGCGATATCTATCCTGTTGCCGAACCCGGCAGTCATGTCAAGATTTTCGGCATGGACCGCTGGAATGTTTTTGATCTTCGCACCCGACTCGGCATTATTTCCCATGATTTGCAGCACGATTATCTTCGTGGCGCGCGAGGCATCAATGTGATTCTATCAGGCATCTACGCCAGTATTGATACCTGGCAAAATCAGCAATTCAGTAACGACGATCTGCAAAAAGCCGGGGAAGTCATGGATGACCTCGGAATTGGCACCCTGAAGCATCGTGCTTTCGGTACCATGTCAACCGGACAGCAGCGGCGTTTTCTGCTTGGTAGGGCACTCATCAACAATCCCGATGCGCTCCTGCTCGACGAGCCAACCACCGGCCTCGACCTAAGCGCCACATTTCACTACCTTGACCAGCTTCGAAGGATGATGCAATCGGGTAAAACAGTCATGCTTGTTACCCATCATCTTCATGAAATTCCTCCCGAAATTGAAAGAATTGTGCTTTTAAAAGAGGGGCATATTGTGGGCGATGGCAACAAAACCGACATGCTCACATCCGAGTCTCTCTCCTCTTTGTTCGACTATCCACTCCAGGTCGTCACTGTAAATGGTTATTTTCAGGTTTTGCCTGACAAGCGGTTATAAATACTCTATCTTTCGTTGAACTTCTTTGTTTTCTTCGATGTTGTTAGGCTGTTGTTCATTGCACTGGATGAATCCTCATAAACGTTTAATCAGAAATTGTTATGGCACATCTCACACTCAAAGGCAATCCAATTGAAAGTATCGGTACCCTCCCGGCTAAAGGATCCGAAGCCCCTTTTTTCTGTCTGGTAAAAACCGACCTCTCCGAGGCAGGCCCTGCCGATTTTGCAGGTAAACGGCTTGTACTTAACATTTTTCCGAGTCTTGACACCCCTGTCTGTGCATCATCAGTCAGGCGCTTTAACCAGGATGCATCCTCACTCGACAACACCGTTGTGCTCTGTATTTCCGCCGACCTGCCCTTTGCCCATAAACGTTTCTGTGAAACCGAAGGGTTGAAAAATGTGATATCCCTTTCCGTCTTTCGTTCACCTGAATTCGGCCATGAGTATGGCGTCACTATTACTACCGGCCCTCTAAAGGGACTGCTGTCCCGAGCCATTGTGATTATCGATGCCGACGGTATAGTCCGTTATACCCAGCAGGTTACTGAAATTGTCGAAGAGCCCGACTACAGTGCGGCCCTCAAGGTTTTAGCATAAACAGCCCCATAAATAATGGCAAAGATTTGATTGCTTTTATTACTCTGGAACAAATAGAGGTGACCATAGGTAGGTTGGGGTGATTCCTGAACCCCAACAAAACAAAACAAAACTTGTTCTGAAAAGGATAGCTCTTTTCAGCTGCAGGTGAAGTTTGCCTTCCATCTTTTACTCTCAGCGAGTAAAGAGAGGTGTTCATTATATATATTAGAACCTGAATGCGGCATCTTCCTCTTATCGGGATGCCGCTCATTTCTTTAAGTGAAACTATCTGAAATGTTTACCGGAATTATCAAGGATGTCGGCACAGTTACCGGAGTTACGAAGCGAAATGGCGGATTGCGGCTCAAGGTGCACTATGGTAATTCCAGCGAGTTCAGTACGCTTTCCATTGACGAAAGTGTAAGCATAAGCGGCGCCTGTCAGACCGTGGTAGCTGTCGGTGAAGGGTGGTTTGAGGTCGACACCGTCGAAGAAACGCTTTCCAAAACCACACTTGGCTCTTTTCGTAACGGCTCGCGGGTTAATCTGGAACGAGCCGTTCGCCCTCTCGACCGTCTCGGCGGTCATTTTGTTCTCGGTCATGTTGACTGTGCTTCCGCAGTGTACGACATCAGGGAGTTGGGCTCAAGCCGCGAGCTCTGGGTCGCACTCCCTGAATCGTTCACTGCTTTCATTGTCTCAGCCGGCTCAATAACCATTGACGGCATAAGTTTGACCGTAGCCAAACTCGATGCACAGCTCTTTGCTGTCGCCATTATTCCCTATACAGTTGCTCACACCACTCTTCACTCCCTGCAGCCGGGCAGCCGGGTAAATCTCGAGTTTGATATTCTCGGCAAATATGTCGCCCGACAGCTTGCAGTGCCTTCCTCATCAGCTATTCCTTCTTCACGGATCGATGACCTGTGGCTTCGTGAAAACGGATTTTAAATGCCAGAACACCCTGCATATGGACTCTGATCTCTTCGGCTTTTCCGACTCTCCCGGCGAAAAAGATTACTTTCAGCCTCTGGCCGAACGAGTTCGTCCCCGAACGCTCGACGATATGGCAGGGCAGGAACATCTGGTCGGCGGAAATGGACCCCTTCGCAAATTCCTTGCAGGCGGCACTATGCCATCAATGATTTTCTGGGGCCCTCCAGGATCGGGTAAAACCACTCTCGCCGAAATTTGTGCCACCTCGCTTAACTATCGCTTCGAACAGCTTTCAGCGATTGATTCCGGTGTCAAGGATGTCCGCAAAGCGCTTGAAAACGCAGAAAAATCAAGGCGTACAGCCAGGCGGACGCTTCTCTTTATTGATGAAATTCACCGTTTCAACAAAACCCAGCAGGACACACTGCTTCACGCCATAGAGCAGGGGCTTATCGTACTCATAGGAGCAACAACCGAAAACCCCTCTTTTGAGGTTAACGCCGCACTCTTGAGCCGGATGCAGGTCTATATACTCAACCCCCTCGGCCCCAAAGAGATCGAAGCGGTGATTCTTCGAGCACTCAAAGAAGACAAACTTTTCCGCGACCTTTCCATTGAAATCGCCGACCTTGATTTTCTTCTGCAGTTTTCCGGAGGTGATGCACGCAAAGCCCTCAACGCAGTAGAAGCGGCCCTCTCCCTCATGCCCCAAGGCCCTGCGCACATACTCTTGAACAGGGAAGTGCTCCAGGTTGCCCTCCAGCACAGTGCCCCCATCTACGATAAGGGAGGCGACAACCACTACGACATCATTTCCGCCTTTATCAAATCCATGAGGGGCTCAGATCCCGATGCCGCACTCTTCTGGCTTGCCCGGATGCTTGAGGGAGGCGAAGACCCCAAGTTTATAGCACGGCGCATGGTTATTTTCGCTAGCGAAGATATCGGCAATGCCGACCCCTATGCCATCACTCTTGCGATATCAGTTTTTCAGGCCGTAGCGATGATAGGAATGCCCGAAGCCAGAATTAACCTGGCGCAAGGCGTTACCTACCTGGCCTCAGCCCCCAAATCCAATGCCAGCTATCAGGGCATCAATGAAGCAATGAGTGAAGCCAGATCAATGCAGCAGCTAAGGGTTCCTCTTCATCTCCGCAACGCCCCGACAAAACTCATGAAAGCTGAAGGATACGGTGAAGGATATCAATACCCGCATGTCTATCCGGGCCATTTTGTCCAGCAGCAATACTTTCCTGAGGGTCTCGCCCCAAAGGCATACTACCGTCCCGGAGATGAAGGTCGCGAAAAATATATAAAGGAACGCCTCAGCCTCTTCTGGACCGAACGATACCGCGCATGATTGTTACGAAAACCAATCACTTTTTTATATTCCATCTATTCCTTATGGCAGGCATCGTCAGATATTTTTTCATCAAGACAGACTCTTTTATGAACAGGTTCCGCCAGACACTTCTCTTTATAGTGCCGATTCTTTTTCTGACTGCATTTTCTCCCCTTCATGCTGCCGCTCTCCCTGCAAATAACTCGCTCACGCTTGACGATGCCGTCCATATCGGGCTCGAAAGAAGCCGGACCCTTGAAATCGCAAGGCTTGACCGCGATATGACCTCTCAGAAAATTCGCGAAACATGGGCAAAGGTGCTTCCACAGGTTACTTCCGACTTTACCTACACCCGCTCCCTCAAACCCTCCGTACTTTTTTTCCCTGATATTTTTTCCGGGGGTACCGGGAATTCATTTATTCCTCTCGTCATCAGTGCCGACAATGCTGCCACCGCCACCCTTACTCTTCGTCAGGCACTCTTTAACGGATCAGCCTTTGCCGGAATCAAGGCCGCAGGCATTCTCCGCAAAATGAGTGACGAAGCCTATCGCAACAGCGAAGCATCCGTTATCGCCGACATCAAAATGTCCTATTACGACGTACTCATCTCCAGAGACCAGCTCCAGCTCATTAGGCAGAGCATAGCACGCTGGGAACAATCAAGAAAAGATACAAAGGCAATGTTCCGCCAGGGTGTAGCCGCCGATATCGATACCCTCAAAGCCTATCTTTCTGTCGAAAATCTCCGCCCCGATCTCATTCAGGCCGAAAATCGTGTCGTAACAACCATGACAAAGCTGAAAAATGCTATTGGTATACCCCTCGACAGCACGATTGTACTCTCAGGTAAGCTTCAACTCTCTTCAGCAACCTACCCGCAGGATATCGCAACAGCATACCAGGAAGCAATTGACGCAAGGCCCGATCTTCGCCAGCTCTCTCTTCAGGTACAGGCAGAAGGTGCCAAAGTCAGTGCCGCCAGGGCCGACCATTACCCTGTAATCAGCGCCTTCGGCCAGCTTGAATCCCAGACAGCATTCAACGATAACATCAAAACTACCGACTCCCGCTGGCCGGTCTCTACAGCCGTAGGCCTTGAGGTTTCACTGCCCATATTTACCGGCTTCCGCACCAGTTCCCAGGTTGAGCAGGCCAAAATCTCCCAGATGCAAACCAGAACAAGAGTCGACGATCTCAAAGCCAACATCCGTGCCGAAGTCGAGGTCCGGCTCCTCAACTTCCTCGAATCGCAAAAACGAATTGAAGTACAGTCCAAAACCATCAGCGTAGCAGAGCGCGGCTACAAAATATCCCTCCTCCGTTTCAAAGAAGGCATCGGCTCCCGCCTCGAACTAACCGACGCCGAACTCCAGCTCAACAAAGCCAAAACCAACTACCTCCAGGCCATCTACGACTACCTGGTAGCCTCCATCCAGCTCGACAAAGCCCTGGGCCGCTCAACCCTCAGCAGTCGGCAGTGAGCAAACTCCTCTATGTAGGTTGGGGTGATTCCTGAACCCCAACAAAACAAACGGGTAACTGGCAGCCTGTCGGACTATCAAAGCCGCACAATGTATTGGAAAAATGACTGTAAAGTATTATATTAAAGTCAGATAAGTGCTTAAATCAGAGATTGAAACTTCTCCCGTCATTTCCTGATTAACCCCATGAGCATCGACGTAATCATTGCAGACCGCGACACACCGTTTCTGTTTCCTCCATCAGTTTGCCGCAAAATCATCTTGCCCGTTTTGTCGTTGATATAATAGTAGCTCAACTCGATTTGTCATCACGGAGAGGCTGCTATACTGGCAAAGGTTCGAGGACTTATGACCCGACGATGCTGCTTGGCATGCTCTTTTACGGGTATGCAACGGGTGTATTTTACATAATTGTGCTGGTTTGTATGCCTTCACTGTATTACTTATTTGCCGAATAGTAATGCATGCGATCGAGCAGAAGCTTCACTCACAATGACGGTGTAACTGTTATCATCAGAATTTCCAGTTAAAACCTCCTGTTTTCAATCAGCAATCGGCATACCCTTACCGATAGAGCAGTTCATGCATCATCATGATCAGCTCTTTTTTGCTGATTGGTTTTTTGATAAAGCGGTCACATCCGGCTTGTATTGCTTTTTCACGATCTTCTGTCGCATGAAGGGCTGTCTGGGCGATAACGGGGAGGTCGGGACGGAGTTTTTTGATTTGCCGTGTTGCTTCGTAACCGTTTAAGAGTGGCATTTTTATGTCCATAAGCACCAGATTGATTTCGGGGTGGAGCTTTGCGAGGTCAATGGCTTCCTGACCGTTATGGGCATAAAGAATGGACATATTTTCGTCTTTCAGAATTCTTTTGAGGAGAATGCGGGTTATATCGTCATCTTCGGCAATAAGCAGTAGCAGGCTCGAAATTGCTTTGGCCGATGTGGTAGTGGCTGGCGGGTTATACGGAAGGGTGAAGGAGAAGGTGCTTCCCTTGCCCTCTTCTGAGTCGACCGTAATGGTGCCGCCAAGCATGGCAACATAAGCTTTGGTTATGCTCAAGCCGAGTCCGGAGCCTTCGATTTCCCTTGTCAAGGGGTTATCCACCTGAATGAATCGTTCAAAAATTTTTTCCTGCATGGCAACTGGTATACCGATGCCGGTGTCTTTGACATAAAACTCAAGCGTGCCGTTACCCCTCGTATAACCAATTTCAATTCCACCTTTAACGGTGAATTTCAGGGCGTTGTTGACCAGGTTGGTGAGTATCTGGGTGAGTTTTGCACTGTCTGTAATTATGGTGCTTTCGTTATCAGGAAGCCCTGGGGTACACTTCAACCGCAACCCTTTTTTGCGAATTTCAAGCCTGAAAAAGGCCGTAAGATCATGCAGAAGCTTGTTGACGCTGGTGTCGACCTGCTGCACTCTGGTTTCTCCGGATTCAATGCGTGCTATATCGATGAGTTCATTGATGAGTGTCAGGAGACGCTGGCCGCTTTGATGTATAATTCCATTTCTAAATCGATAATGAATTCATTATCCAAGGCCAAGCAACGATTGAATGTACTCTTGGTGTATCATGTTCCATCATCCTTAACGAAGCCTCCAAATGGTCTTCAAGAGCATCCAAGCTGTCGAAGACTA
>CAIXLG010000025.1 GCA_903920215.1 uncultured Chlorobiaceae bacterium | reverse complement strand
TCGACGCCTTTTCCGTATCGCTCACGACCATAGCTTTTGACCACAGCCGCATACGGTGGTTTGCACCCTACTCCTGCAAGTCGAGTGCGAGGGACCTACCCTCATCATCCATGCTGCTTATCTGCGGCACACTTTAAGTTGTTAACTTGCCCCAAAAAGGAACAAGTAATGACAAAAAAGACGCGAAAAATTTTAGTAGTGATTTTAAGGCTAAGGTGGCACTTGAGGCTATTCAAGGGGTCAAAACGCTCAATGAAATTGGTCCGGAATTTGGAGTACACCCCGTTCAGGTTGGCAAATGGAAAAAGGAGTTACAAGAACAGGCCTCGACCTTGTTTGATACCAGACGGGGTACAAAACCGGTCGAACCGGCTGCTGATCCGGAAAAACTTTATACTGAAATCGGCAGGTTAAAGGTTGAACTCGACTGGCTAAAAAACAAATATAGAAGTAACCTTCCTCTCTGTTATATAGAAACTCAACAACGTACTACTTAAAACCAGCTGAAGGGAGCGGCCGGTGACTTTATTGGCGGATTACCCCGTTAAAAAACATGGTACAGGGTTTTTTGCGTACTCGGCACTGGTGACATCAACATGATGATCCCGTTTAGGATAATGATTGTACCGCAAACCCGCCCTTCAGCCTCTTTTATTGGGAGGAGTTACGGGACAATCAAAACAATCATCGATGCCAGTTGTTCACCCGAATGCTGCTGGGGTTGACATTGGTTCGCAGTTTCATGTGGTGGCTGTATCACACGATCGAACAGATGAACCGGTAAAGACATTCAAGAGTTTTACTGGTGACCTTCATGCAATGGCCCATTGGCTCAAATGCTGTGGAATTGAGACTATTGCAATGGAATCAACGGGCGTGTACTGGATTCCTGCATTTGAAATTCTTGAGAGCTATGGATTTGAAGTATTTCTGGTCAATGCGCGAGAGGCTAAAAATGTACCGGGTCGCAAAACTGACATCAATGATGCTCAATGGTTACAGAGATTACATCGGTTTGGCCTTTTACGAGCAAGTTTTCATCTATCAAGTAACATTTCGGAATTGAGGGCTTATCTGCGACAACGCGAAAGGTTACTCGATTACAAGGCTTCGCATATTCAGCACATGCAGAAAGCCATGATGCAGATGAATGTCCAGTTGCATCATGTAGTGTCAGACATTGCAGGACGAACAGGAATTGACATTATCCGTGCAATTGTTGCGGGACAACACGATCCAAAGGAATTGGTCAAGTTCAGGAATATTCGTTGCCAAATTCCAGTCGAGGTAATGATTGATGCCTTGACAGGCAACTATAAGGCTGAACATCTTTTTGCACTGAAACAGTCACTTGAACTGGTCGATTTCTATGTCGAACAACTAAAGGCTTGTGACCAGGTCATCGAATCGAAGCTCAAACAATTACAGGAAATGGTTGAGGTGCCCAAAAAGCCGTAATCGAAACGCAAAAAAACAGGATATTGTGCCAATGCCCCGGAGTTTGATGTAAGAGGGGCTCTATACAATTTTCTTGGTATTGATCTCACAGAAATTCATGGCATTGGTCCTTCTCTTGCCTTGAAGCTGGTTGCAGAATGTGGAACCGATATGTCTCGATGGCCATCCTCTAAACACTTTACTTCGTGGCTTTGCTTGGCGCCCGGCAATAATATCTCAGGAGGAAAAGTCCTCTCGAGAAGAACGCGAAGATCATCAAGCCGGGCTGCTGCCCATTTACGGCTTGCGGCCACAACAATAGGTAAAACCGATACAGCCTCGGGCGCTTTTTACCGCAGACTTTCGGCGAGAGCAGGGAAAGCCAAAGCTGTCACCGCAACAGCCAGGAAAATCGCAACACACTTTTATAATGCTCTTCGATATGGTATGAAATATGTTGATCAAGGTGCCAGCTATTATGAGGAGTTATACCGGAATAGAGTTCTTGGTAATTTACAACGCCGGGCAGAATCATTGGGATTTACTCTGCAGGAGAAGCCTCAAGTGATATCAACAGCGGGAGTTTCATAGGAAAAGTCAGGACTATCCCTATGATTACGCGCAGATGGTGGGTCAGCGACAAAGAGCCATTGCCGGTATCAAAGCAATGCGTACTTGCGTCCGTTAATCGTTCGACGGTATAATTGCCACCTATTGTTTTGTTTCCTGATGCAGGAGAGCTGCAGTTGCTTGAATTGATTGATAAGGAGTACACCCAGCATCCATTTTATGGCAGTCGTAAAATCATGCACTATCTGCGCAAGGAGGGTTACAAGATCAACCGGAAACGGGTTCAGCGGCTTATGAGAATGTTGGGGCTGGCCGGTATGGCGCCGGGCCCCAACACTAGCAAGCCGCATCCGGAACACAAGATCTACCCCTATCTTTTGCGGGGAGTTAATGTCATTAGACCCAATCAGGTCTGGTCGACTGACATCACCTATATTCGCCTTCCAAAGGGCTTTATGTATCTGGTGGCAGTCATTGACTGGTATTCTCGGAAGGTACTCTCCCGGAGGTTATCGAACTCGATGGAAAGCACTTTTTGCGTGGACTGCCTGCAAGAAGCGTTACGGAAGTACGGGACACCGGAAATCTTCAACACCGATCAGGGTGCCCAGTTTACGAGTACCGCCTTTATCGGGGCGCTTGCGGAACACCCTTCCATTCGTATCAGCATGGATGGACGTGGTAGAGCACTGGACAACATCTTTGTCGAACGGCTCTGGCGGAGTGTCAAACATGAGGATATTTATCTGAAAGGTTACTCTAGTGCAGCAGAATTCCAGTGTGGATTAAAGGAATATTTTGTATTCTTCAGTTATGAGAGACCACATCAGTCGTTGGGCTACAGTACACCAGATAAGGTTTACAGGGCAGCCACCGGAGGAGGTGCAAGAATAGTTGATAAGTATAAGAAACTGAACAAGCCGACGGAAGAGTTAAAGGTAAAAGAGGGGCAGCGCCTTTCCGCTGCATGAACAGGTCAGGTTACCAACGTAAAGTGTGCCGCAGATAAGCAGCATGGATGATGAGGGTAGGTCCCTCGCACTCGACTTGCAGGAGTAGGGTGCAAACCACCGTATGCGGCTGTGGTCAAAAGCTATGGTCGTGAGCGATACGGA
>CAIXLG010000024.1 GCA_903920215.1 uncultured Chlorobiaceae bacterium | reverse complement strand
CTGCCTCGGATCACGCTTCTGCTTCTCCTGACTGCATGCCGACAGGACAAGAAGAAATGCAAAAAATACAAGCCCGGCAGCCTTTACTCGACTATTCCTTATAGCCACTGAATCCATTGTTCAACCCCTTCTTTTGTGCCATACCACCTGGTATGTGGTGTTGGTAGATGTTCTGCATCAGCAATAGTAACATTTTCAGCACCATCAAGAAAACAGCTTTTTGCAGGGACTATTCCATCGCCACCCACATTGCCATCCTCCTGGACGCTTTGGTAAAACTTGTAACACAATTTCGCGACAAAACTTCCTTCAGAATTGCCATGATACTTATCACTGACAACAGATATAACAAGATAACGCCTAAAAAAATCCGCCTGAAGATGCTTGAAAATAAAATCTGTCTTTATTTTCGCATAATATTCATGAGTATGAAAAGGAGTTCCGAGAGTAATCAGCTTTCCAACACGCTTTCCGGCAGTATAAACATCACCCTGAAATGGTTTTTCGAGGAGATAGACCATAGCCACACTCCCTCCCCCGCTATGTGCAACGAGAGTTATGGGTTCACCGGGAAATTTTCTTTCCATATTTCTGACCGCACCGTCAACGGCTTTCATGACCCGGTTGGTGGACTTTTCGGGCGACGGCGGAAATCCTATCCAGTCAACAAGTGAGACCGGCGCAATGGCTATTTTCTCTTTGGGGATATAGAGTGCAAGAGCATCTTTCATGACGTCATAAAGAGAATCCCAGAACAGAACGCCTGGGATTATCACTACAGGATTTTGCGGCACAGCCTTCATCATGCTGAATTCAGATTAATAGTTCATCTGCTGACATGCTTGCGGATACAATGGAATTGCCTTATGCCCATTTTTTCAGCAGTTCAACAAGCAGGCTTACGCCAAACCCAGTGCCTCCATTAACCTTGCCTCCACTCTTAGGCACAAAAGAGGGGCCTGCAATATCAATATGAGCCCAGTTCTTATGACCATCAATAAATTTCTCAAGAAATTTTGCCGCAGTAACGGAGCCTGCCCCGCGCCCTCCGGTATTGTTCACATCAGCAACGTCAGACTTGATCTGCTCATCATAGAGATCCCAAAGCGGCATCCGCCATACTTTTTCACCGGACTGCTGCCCTGCCTGATAAATTTCATCAGCAAGTTTGTCGTTATTGCTGAACATACCTGCAACGCCGTACCCGAGTGCAACGATGCAGGCGCCGGTAAGTGTCGCTAAATCAATAATCACATCTGGCTTGTATTTCTCTTGAGCATAGGTCAAGGCATCAGCTAAAATCAGACGCCCCTCAGCATCAGTATTGCCCACCTCAACAGTAATGCCTGAATAGGTGGTAATAACATCACCAGGCTTCAGGGCTGTACCGCTTGGCATATTGTCTGTGGCAGGAATAAGGCCGATAACATGCAGGGGAAGCCCTAGTCGGCTGGCAGCCTCAACCGCGCCAAGAACACTCGCAGCGCCTGACATGTCTGACTTCATTTCACCCATATTTTCAGAAGGCTTGAGCGAAATACCGCCGGAATCAAAGGTAACGCCTTTACCGACTAGTGCGACAACAAGTTTTGATTTAGCTTTTGGCTTGTAGTCAAGCACCGTAAAAGTCGGGGGATGAAAGCTGCCTTGATTGACAGCAAGCAGACCGCCCATGCGAAGTGACTCAATCTGTTTCTTATGAAAAACAGTAACATCAAACCCGTGTTTTTTGCCAGACTCCACTGCAGCTTTTGCAATATCGTCTGCCTGCAGATAATTTCCCGGGAGATTCACGAGATCCCTGGCCATCTTCTGGCATGAGGCAACAATTTTTCCTTCAGCAACTCCTTTCTCCACCGCGTCTGACTCTCGGGCATCAACCCTCAACAAAAGCTCAGTAATTTCTTTCGATTTCGGGACAGACTTCTTTTTATCCAGTTTGCCGCTTTTCAGGCGATCAAAGCGATACGAGCCAACAAAACAACCTTCCACAAGGGCTGCTGCCAATGTTGCAACACTTTGACCGGTAGCTGCAGAGAGGCTCTTAATGCCGGAACAGTCAACAGCAATTTTTCCAAGTTTCATATCCACTGCTTTTGCAGCAAAAGAGACGGAAGCCTTCCGCCAATCGTCAAGCGTTTTTGCCTCTCCAAGACCAAGCAGGGCTATTCGTGCTGCTGCATGATTTTTGCCGCCACCATACAAAACAACAATCTCACCTGCATCGGCTTTGAAATCTTTCAACACCTGAATATCAAATCCCAAGGTCAGAAGCGCCTCTTCAGCTTCTTTTTTCAATGCACCACTGCTGAACGGCAGAGCAAGAAGATCAGCGCCAACAGCTTCAAGATTACTTTGTACGAGGGATATTTTCATAGGGGTACTTGCCATCGTTAAGAGGTACGTTATTTATTTCATTATGACTGCCTGAGGAAAGCCCTCAGGTCTTCGAGCAATACATTCTGGGCCTTGTCGGATGAGAACTGGAAGAGACATCCTGCGGCATTCATATGACCGCCCCCGCCATATTTTTGAGCCAGTTTATTGACATAGATATTACCGCGCGACCTGAAGCTTGCCTTGGTCCTTCCATCCTGCATCTCTACAATAAGAACAGCAATACGGACTGAAGGAACACTTAAAAGATAGCGGATAATAAGATCGGTATCAAACAATTTGCTCCCTGTCGCTTTGAGCATGTCCTGCGAAATGAAAAGCCATGATATATCACCATCATCGAGAATGGAAATAGCGCTCAGTGCCGCACCAAGCAGTTTAAGAGCCGGAGGAGAGAGTGAATTGTAAATCCTGTCGTAAATTTCCGACGGATCAGCACCCTTGCCGACAAGGTCTCCGGCGAGCATATAGACGTAAGGTGATGTTTTCGGAAATCTGAACGATCCGGTATCCGTCATGACGGCGACATAGAGAGCTGTGGCAATTTCAGGAGTAAAGAGCTCACGGCCCAGGCGCTCCCCGAGGGCATTCACAAACCCGTAAACCAGTTCACCTGTCGATGAAGCATAGCTTTCGCACACCATAACGTCAGTAAAATCTTCCGGCTCCAGATGATGGTCAATGCATACAATTTTCAGAGCACCGAGTTCCCTTGAAAAACTTACATGAGGCCAAAGCGATCCCATCCTGTCATGCAAATTGGCATCAAGCAGAATCACAACATCACAGAGCGAGAGTTCCTGAATAGCCTCCTCGCTTTTGCTGTTGAAAACATTTATGGGATGCAGCTGTTTGAGAAACTGGTAATTCGGGGGTACGTCCGTCGGGTTGACAATAGTGACCTCTTTGCCAAGTGCCTTGAGTACTCTTGCAAGAGCGACCTCACTGCCAAGACCGTCCCCATCAGAATTTTCATGGGTTGTAATAACAAAGTGCTGCCCTTCAAGAAGCTCGTCGATGACCGGAGACCATTCCGCGTTTTGAAGCGTCCGGCCATACTCTGGTAATATCATTAGATTGAGGTAAATTTAAACGAAAAATAAAACTTAATCTATGCTTTTTTCACCGCTACCGAAAGCAGAAACTACCCTCATTTCAGGGGCCATTTCAACACTGGACTACTATAAATTTTCCGGGATAAAGTACTTTTTTTATAATGGACCAGCAAAAGAACTGATGATGGCCTATATTTTTGCTGAAGCGGCCCAATCCGGGCCTTGCCATTTTCTCTGAAAACACTTTTTTCGAAAAAAACCTCTCATTTTTCAATGACCCTACAGCTACCGAATATAATAGATCTCACCTTTAAGCAGCTTCAGCAGAAAATGGAGTCAATAGGGGAACCATCATTCAGGGCATCCCAAATACACCAATGGCTTTTCAGCCACCATTCGTCCAGCTTTGACGATATGACCATACTCAGTCGGGCGTTACGACAAAAGCTTTCTGAAGCATTCTCAATCGAGCAGTTGCGTGTCATTGATCGCCAGGAGTGTTTTGAGGATGCCTGCCTGAATCCAACAGAAAAACTGCTGCTGCAACTCCCCGATAATGAGGGTGTGGAAAGTGTTCTCATTGCTTCAGCTGAGAGAATGACTGCCTGCGTCTCATCTCAGGTTGGATGCCCGCTTCAATGCCCTTTCTGTGCTACGGGCAATATGGGGTTTCGTCGCAATCTCAGCGCAGGAGAAATTACCGGACAGGTCTATGCCCTCAACAAGATTGCTGCCGAAAAAACATCAAGCAACAAAATCACAAATATTGTCTTTATGGGAATGGGTGAACCGCTCCTGAATACCGATAATGTTCTTGAAGCCATTGATACTCTCAGCACAAGAAATTACAATTTCTGCCTTTCACAAAAAAGAATAACCATTTCGACTGTCGGGGTAATCCCTGAAATTCAACGGCTCGCACGATCAGGAATGAAAACCAAACTTGCGGTCTCGCTTCATGCCGCAGATCAGAAGAAGCGGGAATCACTCATGCCGATTGCTGCCCGCCAGTACCCGCTGAACGAGCTGGGCAAATCGCTTGCCGAGTATACGGAAACGACCGGTATGCCGGTTACTGTTGTCTATATGCTCCTGAAAGGAATCAACGATTCGCCGGATGATGCAAAGATGCTTGCCCGGTTTGCAAGAACCTTTTTATGCAAAATAAATTTGATTGATTACAATTCAATCATTAATATTAAATTCAAGCCAGTTTACAGCTCAACCAGAGACATGTTTGTGCAACACCTCCTAACATCAGGACTGCATGTGACGGTCAGGAAAAGCTACGGAACAACCATTAATGCGGCATGTGGACAACTTGCAACAAACAGCGCACTTAACCGCAATAATCTCTAACCGTCCGAATAATCATGGATCTTTCTGAATTGATTCCTTTTAAAAATGAGTTCAACAAAACTTATTACGGCTTAAAGAGTAATGCGACGCATACCTCGGAACACCCAGTTTTCAATGAACTGAAGGTACGCCGCTTCGATCAGCCCATTGCGGCAGTATCAGAGTTTATTCTCAGCAAAATTGATCACTGGGTAGGCTGGAATCTGATATCTGAAAAGACTGCTGTTGGCGGAATGACCTCTATTCGTGCCGAAGTAAGTTCTTTGCTTCTCCTGGGTTTGAAAATAAATATCACCTTTGGGCTGCTTGAAGAGAAGGATGTGAACGGCCGCCTGATCACCTCAGTCAATGCCAAAGCTGAAACACAGATAGAGTCAAGGGGTGATCTGGGTGAAAGCCGCAGAGTTATCCGGGTAATGCTCGGCGCTTTGGATTTTGAATTCAGAAACCAGATCATCAGGGAAGAGGACTATCAATACCGCTCGCTGGATGCAAAAGGCGCCGCGGCAGAATCACAGCAGATTTTTAATGAGGCTAAACTTCAGACCAATAAAATTTCTGAAGGCACCCCTAAAGCCAAAACCATCGAATTCAAGAAAAGGCCTCCCGTTCAGACTATTCAGCTCAATACCTCATCAAAAAGTCATGAAATTGCTTATGCCTCTGCACATTTGTCAGCCAATACGGAGCAGAATGGATCCTCGATAAGCGCACCTGAAGTTGACACCAATGTCGACCAGACAAGAGCTTCAAAGCCAAAAATCATGATAGTCACATCAAAAAAAACCATCTAAAATCAGTTTGATGAGAATTATTTTACTGGGAGCACCGGGTGCAGGCAAAGGAACACAGTCTACATATATTTCAAAATCCCTCGGGATACCGCAGATATCGACTGGTGACATGTTGCGTTCTGCTGTAGCAGCAGGCACACCCCTCGGTATTGCAGCAAAACAAATCATGGATGCCGGTCAGCTGGTATCCGATGAAATTATCATCGGTCTTGTCAAGGAGCGCCTGACAGAGCCTGACTGCGCCAACGGATGCCTTTTTGATGGTTTTCCACGTACTCTTCCCCAGGCCGAGGCACTCGGAAAAGACGGAATCCGCATTGATCATGTTGTTGAAATCAATGTTGAGGATAAGGAGATTATCGAACGGATGAGTGGACGTCGTGTTCATCCGGCCTCAGGAAGAACCTATCATGTTCTCTTTAATCCGCCTGCAACACCCGATATTGATGACGAAACTGGTGAGGCTCTGGTTCAGCGTGAGGATGATCATGAGGACACGGTACGAAAACGGCTTGAAGTCTATCATGCACAAACGCAACCGCTGATCAACTACTATTTAACCTTGTCCAAGAACGGCTCCGTAAAAGCTCCGAACTATTACCGGATCGAAGGGAAAGGAAAAGTTGAAGAAATTCGCGACAGGATTATTCAGGCACTCACATCCTGACACTGGCCCGTAAGTCATTCAGTTATAAAAAGTCAGTGCCTTGTCACTGACTTTTTTCATTCATCGCCATGCATGCAATTATAGTAGCAGAAAAATATTTCAGAGGCGAACCCATCTCAGCATTGGTCCCCGACACTCTGGAACACGAACTCAGGCCCGGATGCATGGTACTCCTTTCTGCGAAAAAAGGGAGCAGCTCCATGTCTCTCGGCTACATTATCAGCCTTTCTCCAGAGCATACAGAAGAACCTTCAGCTATTGAGATACTCGATGTGCTCTATGACGGCCGTCCTGTTCTTAACGCCTCCCTTCTGCAGCTTACCGACTGGATGGCCGATTACTACCTTACAAGAAGAATTGATACCCTGACTGCTGCTCTGCCTGCTGCAGTCAGAACAACAGTTAATGACGTCGCTGAAATAACAGGCTTTGCACTTAATCCCGAAAGCCCGAAAATCATCAACACAAAACTCCGGCGATCAATCATGCAGATGATGATCAGGGAGAAACGCCTCACCGTTCATCAGCTCCAACGGCGACTCGGAAAAAAACAGCTCTATCGAACCCTGGCGGAACTTGAGCGCGGTGGACATCTGACACTTGCAAAAAAGTTTTCATCCACCAAACCAAAACAGAAACCCGCTTACCGCCTGAGCAGTTCACTGCCGGAAAACGTTGAAGAAAGCCTTAAAGGATCTCCCAGGCAGCTTGAGGCCTTCAAAATACTAGCCCCCCTCGGCGATACTCCAACATTTGCCGAGAGCATCGGAATCTCAACAGAGACCCTTAACACACTGGTT
>CAIXLG010000023.1 GCA_903920215.1 uncultured Chlorobiaceae bacterium | reverse complement strand
GGAGGAGCTTCACTGGCTCTTGCTGAAACGGTGGGAAGTATTGCCGCATCCTACTGTGTCGATAGAGAGTCTTACTACATTGTGGGGCAGGAGATAAACGCCAACCATATCCGCCCTGTGAAAACAGGATTTGTCTATGCCACCGCCACTCCCCTTCACCTCGGAAAAAGCTCTCAGGTATGGGATATCAAGGTGAGAAATGAAGAAGGGAAACTGACCTGTGTCAGCCGCTTTACAGTTGCTGTCCTGAAAAAAGAACTATGAGATTAAACCGCCGACTAAGGGCGATTTTTAAGCTCCGATAGTGAGATAAATTTTGTTTGCATTTCCATTCGCTCCCTTTTCTTTCCTTTCCCTGCAGGGTTTATCAGCAATGGAGCGCTCAAGTAATCCCGCCTCTTGTCAACCCAAACACATCACCATTGTCATCCCGAAACGCAGTGAGGGATCTCTCTTCTCTCCTCACCCCGCCATCATCATCATTTTATAGGTACTATAGGCCCCATTTGTCTCTATAGTACCCATTCCTCTTTTTGAAAGCCTCTGCTCCCAAACTTACTTTTTCTCTGCTTCCTTTTTAGGCAATTCAACCTTGAGATGCAGCTCCCTGAGCTGTGCCAGGGTCACTTCTGAAGGTGAGGACATCATGAGATCCTGCGCCTGCTGATTCATAGGGAACGCAATGACTTCACGAATATTCTGTTCGTCCCGCAAAATCATGACAAGCCGGTCAAGTCCTGGAGCGATTCCTCCGTGGGGCGGGGCTCCAAGTTTGAATGCCTCAATCATGTGGCCAAATCGCTCATCAACCTCTGCATTTGTATAGCCGGCAATCCCGAAAGCTTTGTACATGATATCCGGCCTGTGATTACGGATAGCTCCGCTTGAAAGTTCGATACCATTACAGACAATATCGTACTGATAGGCGAGAATATCGAGAGGCTGCATTGTTTCGAGCGCATCCATCTCTCCCTGCGGCATTGAGAACGGGTTGTGCGAAAAGTCGATCTTTTTTGCTTCTTCGTTGTATTCATACATCGGGAAGTCAACAATCCAGCAAAACGAAAGTTCGTCTTTGTCCAGGGTAAAGAGATCGGCGAAATAGGTCCGCATTCCTCCCATAATCTTGCAGGTCGAAGCCCATTTGCCTGCTCCGAAAAAGACGACATCACCCGGTTCAACACCAAGGTTTTCCTTGAGATGTGTGAGGTCTTCTTCAGAAAGGAACTTGACGAGAGGTCCTTTTGGTCCCTCCTCCCTGAACTGGATATAAGCCAAACCTCCGGAACCAAGCTCCTTTGCCCTTTTTTCAGCCTTGTCGAAAAAGAGTCTCGATTCATTAGCTCGACCCTTGAGTACAAGCGCTTTCACGCATGAACCCTCTTTGGTATTATTTGCAAACACCTTGAATCCTGAATTAACAAAGAGTGAGGTAACATCAGCAATTTCAAGAGGAATTCTCAAGTCGGGTTTATCTGTCCCGAAACGGTTCATAACCTCTTTATAGCTGATCCTCGGAAACGGAAACTGCGCAATACGCTTTTCACTCATTGTCCGGGTGAGATGCTCAATCAAGCCTTCGAGAATGGCAAAAAGATCATCCTGCTCAATAAAAGCCATTTCCATATCAAGCTGATAAAACTCACCGGGGCTGCGATCTGCACGGGCATCTTCATCCCTAAAGCATGGAGCTATCTGGAAATAACGGGGAAAGCCGGATACCATAAGCAGTTGCTTAAACTGCTGGGGAGCCTGCGGGAGCGCATAAAATTTACCTGGATGAAGGCGGCTCGGAACAAGAAAGTCCCTTGCTCCCTCAGGAGAGCTCGAGGTAAGAATCGGTGTCTGTATTTCAATAAATTCTCTCGCTTCAAGATAGCGCCGAACCGCAGCAGTCAGTCGGCTGCGAAAAATGATATTCTCATGGATTTTTTCACGACGGAGATCAATAAAGCGGTACTTCAGGCGGAGCTCCTCCGACGTTTGCACCTCATCTGCGACCGGAAAAGGCAATGGCTGTGCGTTGCTTTCAACAGTGATCTGACTGACCACAACCTCAATTTCGCCTGATGCCAGGCGGGGATTAATCGCCCCGGGAGCGCGAAGAACAACGATCCCCTCTATTCTGATCACCGATTCCACATGCAGCTGTTCGGCTTTTGCAAACAAATCCTGCTGTTCAGGCTGGATAACAAGCTGACTGATACCGGTATGATCTCTCAAATCTATGAAAATCAACCCGCCATGATCCCTTTTTCTATGAACCCATCCTGCGAGCTTCACTGAGGTATTCTCAAGCTCCGGACTTAATAAGCCGCAATAATCAGAGCGGAACCGGTTTTTTAGAGTCTCGGTGCTACATGCAGCTTTACTCATATTGTTCTATCGTCCTTTGGCATTAAAGAATTGAAACCCGAATGAAAACCCTGAATATGTAGAATTTTTAATAATTTAGAAAACACCTTGACCCTCTCAGTAAACAAGTTCTCCACCGAATTCTTTTATAATAAATCGGAGTACTTCATTTTTCTCTGCTAGTTCCTGAAAAATGGTAAAAACAGTCTTCTCTTTTGTACATGCATCTTTTTCAGCATCATAGAGAATACGGAGTTTAAGAGGTAAAGCATAAAAATCTGAAACCTCACCCTGAAGAATCGCAATATCCTGTAAAAGCTCTTCGTAGGAAAACTTCCTGCAGCACACAACGTCAAGTACCCCGTTAGGGCTGCAGGCTGCAAGTTCACAGGACTGAAGATGCGTTGCCATGAAGTTATGGCTCTTTTTGGAAATATGATCAAGGAACTGGCGCCATTCAACCTTGAGTGAATCAAGATCGGCAACTCTTTCCAGCCCCTCGACACTGCTCGGGCCCTTGTTGTCAGATGCTGCATTCACTCGAAGCTGCTGCACAACAGGATTTGTGGCAAAACCGGAAAGTTTTTTCTGCCATGATCCCAAATCAAGATCCCCTGATCCGGAACGTTTAACGGCAGGCGTCGGAGCTGAAATCACTGGTGCAGATGGTGCAGATGGTGCAGATGGTGCAGATGGTGCAGATGGTGCAGATGGTGCAGATGGGACTGATGCAGGACGCTCTTTCAGTGGCTTGTCAGGTGCTTTTTTTTTTGAGGCTGCTCGGCCGGCAGCTGGGGGGCAGCTGGAACAGCATGTACTATATCAATAAGCTTGAGAAGTGCGAGCTCAAAGCGGAACTGATATTCGAACTGAAACTTCAGTTCTTTCTGTGTCAGCAGAAGAAAATCAACCATCTGCATGACAGAGAGTGGAGAAAAGTTTCCGGCATCATGCTGGTATCGCTCACGTATTGCATCCGGCCGTTCAACAAGACGTGTAGAAGAAAGATTCTGCACAACCAGCAAATTCCTCAAATGCTCGATCAGTTTTTCAAGAAAGTCCTGTTCGTCATAGCCGTTTCTGATC
>CAIXLG010000022.1 GCA_903920215.1 uncultured Chlorobiaceae bacterium | reverse complement strand
TCATCCACAAAACCAAAGGAACTCGATATGGCATCCCGTCAAAACCCACATTGCATGCCCAGAAAATCTATCAGGTCATGGGTGAAAAACTCAGTGCGACACCGTTTTTGATGTAATAATGCTCTTTGGAATTACTGCATTGTAGTGCCTGGTTTTAAAGCCATACCCCCGTCTTTATTGGCTTTGCAAGGTTTTATGTATGAAGTCAGGAAGAGGGGGAAAACAAAAAAACCCATCTTTTTGTGGAATGGGCTTTTTTGGATAAAAACTTGGCAATGAGCTGCTCTGCCTCAATAAAGTCTTTATTGTCCCGGTTCATTTTCTAACGGGAGAAAAAAGGGCATATCTACGGTCAAATCAAGCTGATGAGAACCTCTTGCGTACTCTTTGGCTGCCGCTACGAAGCCATGAAAGAGGGGATGCACTTTCTGCACCCTTGACTTCAGCTCAGGGTGAAACTGTACGCCGACAAACCAGCGATGGTCTTTCAGCTCTATAATCTCAACCAGCTCGCCGTTTGGTGAAGTGCCGGAAAAAATCATTCCGCCGTCCTCAAAGTTCTTGCGATAAACATTATTGAACTCATAGCGATGGCGATGCCGTTCGTTGATAAGAAACTTCTGATAGACTTCATGCACTTTGGATCCCTCTTTGATAATGCAGGGGAAGCTGCCAAGACGCATGGTACCTCCTTTCTCCTTGACCTTTTTCTGATGCTCCATGAGGTCAATGACTGGAAATCGGGCACGCTTGTTAAACTCTGTAGAGTTGGCATCCTGAAGACCGCATACGTTACGGGCAAACTCGACTGTAGCGCACTGCATGCCCAGACAGATGCCAAAAAAGGGAATATTCTGCTCCCTGGCATACTGGATAAACTTTATTTTCCCTTCGATGCCTCGATCTCCGAAACCCGGGGCGACCAGTATACCGCTGACCCCCTCCAGCTCTTTTGCGAAATCAAATTCCTTCAATTCGGCATCCTCTGCTCTGAGCAGCTTGGCGTTAACCCTTACATTATTGCTTGCTCCGGCATGAATAAAGGACTCAAGTATAGATTTATATGCATCAGGGTATTCGGTGTACTTGCCGCATATGCCGATAGTGACCTCGCCGTCCTGCGGAAATTTAACCTTGTTGCAGAAATCGCGCCAGTAGTCGAGGCCTGGCTCCTTGTATTTTTTGAGTCCAAGCTTTTTAAGAACGCGCAGGTCGAGTTTTTCCTTGAGGAGCATCAGCGGCACCTCATAAATTGTATCGCAGTCGTTAAGACCTATAACGTCGTGTTCGTTGACGTTGCAGAAATGCCCGACCTTGTTTTTAATGTCACGAGACAAGGGCTTTTCACTCCGACAGACAAGAATATCCGGCTGTATGCCGACTCCAAGAAGCATTTTAACGCTGTGCTGGGTTGGCTTTGTTTTCAGTTCGCTTGCGGCCTTGATATAGGGCACAAACGTAAGATGGATGTTCAACAAGTTGCTGTCGCCCATCTCAAGCTTCATCTGCCTCATTGCTTCAAGAAAAGGGAGCGATTCGATATCACCGATTGTGCCGCCTATCTCGGTAATAAGCACGTCGAGGTTGCTGTTTTTAGCCTGTTCAGCCATCCGATCCTTGATTTCGTCGATCACATGAGGCACAACCTGGACCGTTGCGCCGAGGTATTCACCGCGACGCTCTTTGTCGATGACCGATTTATAGACCCTGCCCATAGTCAGATTTGAGGCCTGTGTTGTGGACTCATCAAGAAAACGCTCGTAGTGACCAAGATCAAGGTCAGTTTCAGCACCATCATCGGTAACATAGACCTCGCCATGCTGGTAGGGAGACATGGTGCCGGGGTCAACATTGATATAAGGATCATATTTCTGTATTGCCACCCTCAATCCTCGGGATTTAAGCAGCATCCCGAGAGATGCTGACAGAATGCCCTTGCCGAGCGAGGAAATCACCCCGCCGGTTACAAAAATATGCTTCACATTTTTCGGTCGAGCCATGACAGCGTTGGTCGTTGAATAATTGGTAAAATTTGGTTATTGGAGCGTTTTATGGGCTCCATCGCAGAAAGGAAGGTTGGCCGAACTGCGACAACTGCATATTGCAACGGTTTTTTCCTCTTCAATTTCCACCTTATCTGGATGAAGACCGCTCCCTTTATGAGCCCCGTCGCAGTATGGCATGTTTTGCGACCTGGTACATGCACAGTAATACTTTGTTCCCGGCTTTTCTGTGATGATATAAGGCTTTTTCTGCTCCATAGGTTCTTCGGTGATATACTGTAATGTTAAGCGGCCTCTTGAACAAACAACCGGGTCAGACAAAAAGATCAATCTGGCCATCAGGATCCTCTATAGGAAAATCAGGATCTCCTTCCTCATCGCTTTTCGGTACCCTTGCAAGTGCGGAAATGAGATCTCCTGCCATAAGCCGGACAAGACGAACCCCTGAAGTATTCCTTCCGGTCAACCTGATGTCGGAAACGTGCTGACGATTGACGATACCATGAGTGGTGATGATGATGAGATCGTCGTCATCATTGACATCAAGCAAGCCAATAAGAGCGCCAATCTTTTCATGAGCCTTGAGAGTAATAACTCCGCGAGCTCCGCGTCGTGTGAGACGATAGTCTTCCACGCGGCTTCGCTTGCCAAAGCCATTGTCGGTAACGGCAAGAAGTGCTGTATCGAAACGCTTGGTCGTTACCATTGAAATACATTTTTCGCCCTCGTCGAGAGTAATACCCTTGACACCCATGGCTGTACGACCCATAGAACGAATTTCAGCTTCAGGAAAACGGACGACAAAACCGGAGCTCTTGGCAAGAATGATCTGATGCTCGCCATCGGTCAGACGGGCATCAAGCAGTTCATCGTGTTCCTCAATGGTAATGGCAGCAATACCATTCTTTCTCGGGTGTGAAAACTCTTCAAGTGCGGTTTTTTTCACGATTCCATTTGTCGTGGCCATAACAATAAAGCCAGGCTCATCAAAATTTCTGATGTTGATGTAGGCTCTGATTTTTTCGCCCGGCTGAAGCTCCATGATGTTTGCGAGTGCCCGACCTCTTGCGGCACGACCGGCCTCCGGGATTTCGTATACTTTCAACCAATGGCATCGGCCTCTATTGGTAAAGAAAAGAATATAGTTGTGGGTTGAGGCAATAAACATGTGTTCGATAAAGTCGTCATGCTTAGCCTGTGCTCCGGTTACACCCTTGCCTCCTCTTGCCTGACGGCGGTAGCCTGAAACAGGGAAACGCTTGATAAAACCATCATGGGTTATGGTAATAACCACATCTTCCTGGGCAATCATGTCTTCTATAGAGAAGTCTCCTTCCTGCGGCACAATCTCTGTGCGTCGGGCGTCTCCGTAGACCTCTCTGACTTTAAGCAGTTCCTCCCTGATGATCTGCATCTGCTTCTCGGGACTGCTGAGAATAAACCGCAACTCTTCAATGAGAGCAAGTACCTCGGTGTACTCTATATCGATCTTTTTGCGCTCCATACCGGTAAGACGCTGCAAACGCATCTCAAGAATAGCCTTAGACTGGAGTTCTGACAATCCGAAACGCTCTATGAGCCTTTCCTGGGCTGTGTTGGCATCTGGAGACTCCCTGATAGTTGAGATAACCTCGTCAAGATTATCGAGACAGATTTTCAGTCCTTCCAGAATATGGGCTCTCTTTTCGGCTGCAGCGAGGTCAAATTGCGTTCGACGAAGAATAATCTCATTGCGATGCTTGATGTAATACTCCATCATCTGCTTGAGATTGAGTACCCTCGGCACTCCATCCACCAATGCCAGCATAATCACCCCGAAGGTGTCCTGCATCGGGGTATGCTTGTAGAGATTGTTCAGCACTACCTTTGCAACCGCATCGCGCTTCAGCTCAATCACCAGTCGCATACCGTCACGATCGGATTCGTCACGAATATCGGCAATGCCTTCAAGTTTTTTATCGTGAACAAGTTCGACAATTTTTTCAATCAACCGTACCTTATTAACCTGGTATGGCAGCTCTGTAACTATAATGGATTCCCTGCCGTTTTTCTGGGTAACCTCCACAAGGGCTCGTGCCCGGATAACAACTTTTCCTCGACCGGTCGTATATGCCAAACGAACTCCCTCGTAACCATATATAATACCTCCAGTCGGGAAATCAGGAGCGATAACATATTTCATGAGATCGGTCACTTCCAGTTCCGGATTTGCAATCAGGGCTATCATGCCATCAACAACCTCTCTGAGGTTCTGGGGAGAGATGTTGGTAGCCATTCCAACTGCAATACCTGACGATCCGTTAACCAGCAGGTTGGGAATCGCAGAAGGAAGAACCGTGGGCTCTTCAAGAGAATCATCAAAGTTCAGAGAAAAATCAACGGTTCCTTTTTCAAGATCCTTAAGCATTTCGCCGGCAATGCTTTTCATGCGGACTTCGGTATATCGCATTGCAGCAGGTGAATCGCCGTCAACTGAACCAAAGTTTCCCTGTCCGTCAATCAGGGGATAACGCAGGGAAAAGTCCTGCACCAGACGAACAAGACTATCGTAAACAGCAGTATCGCCATGCGGGTGAAACTTGCCAAGCACTTCACCGACAACACGTGCAGACTTTTTATGCGGTTTGCCTGCCTGCAGACCAAGCTCGTGCATGCCGAACAGTACCCGTCGATGAACGGGTTTCAGACCGTCCCGAACATCGGGCAGCGCACGACTGACAATGACCGACATTGAATAATCGAGATAAGAACCCCGCATTTCTTCTTCAATACTGATCGGGACTATTCTTTCACGCTGCATAGGTATATCCTGGGTGATAATTGATATAAATAACTCAACGGGGTAATGTAGAAAATATCCGCCGAAATTCTTACCGACGGATTAAGCATAGATGAAAGGAAAAGCGCAGATTGTCTCTCAAAATATCAACTTACCGTAATTACCGGTGCGTCGGACCAGAGTGATTCCAAGTCATAAAAACGGCGTTCATCAGGCATAAAAATATGCACAACAACATCAACATAATCCAACAGGATCCAGTGCATGGAATCCATGCCTTCGATATGCATTGGGCGTTCCCCATCCTCCTTAAGCTCATCGATTACGTGCTCAGCTGCCGCCTTTGCCTTTCGATCGGAATCAGCTGTCGCAATCACAAAAAAATCGGTGACCGATGTCACTCCCCTCAAATCAAGGATTTTAATATCTTCACACTTTTTCTCCAGCGCCAGTTCGGCACTTCTCTTCGCCAGCAATTCACTGATTTCCACCTCTTTTCCTTTGCCTGCTGTATAGGTATCTTCCTTTTTCAGATTACTCATAAACCTCCGTTCTTCATAGTTAGACTATAATTTTATAACAACTTATCGCCGCTACTTAACAAAATGGCAATAATAACATCACATGAACATACAAAAAAGCCTGCTCACGGACGCAAAAAAAAGCCGTGAATCATGCCCGCAATTGGCTGGTATGACCGCAGGCCAGCCCGCCAACTTCAATCCGCAGTAATCGGAACTGAAATCAGGCGGGTCTCCCCGGAAGGTCATCGTCAGGCTGCACTTTTCAGTTCTTTCCAAACCGCTTCAATGATAACCCCTGCTGCACTATCCGGGTCGTCACCGTAAAATATATTGTAGACCTCCCCGTGCTGACTGAGAGCACATGCTTTCATCAAGGCATCATTGCCGTCAAACAGTCCGAACTTGTTGCGGATGTATACTCCCATACCAAAATTGAATTTCGCCAACTCCTCTTTGTTAGTCCCCCGAAGTGTTCGCTTTTCTTCGTCGCTCATCTGGGCGATGATGCGTTCTGTTGCATTTTTTATGGTTTTAGGCCAATGTGATTTTTTGGGCATAGCTGTAAACTGATTATCGTATCGGTGTTATAGTCTCATACCAATGGCATGGTTTTATGCCTGAATTTGGGGAAGACATGAGCTTCAATATACGATAATTTGGACGTAATTTAAGCGCCTTGTAACATGCTACACTGAAAGTCTTTAGGGGAAAGAGAAAGAAAAAGGACAATCAATGACTTCAGGGACAACAAGGACAAAAGGGCTGTTACCGCTCTTTCACAACCTTGGGAATAAACATTTGTCGATAGTCGGGAACTACATGGTTAAGCCCTACGGCATCAGCAGCCCCATAATGCCTTTCAGCTGCCGGGAAAAGGGAGCTGGCTGAAAAAAAATCAGCTTCTGCATAGGCTGACCCGCAGGCAGCAAGCGAAGGCCGGAGTTCATCCAGCTGACGACCAACTACCGCAGACCCTTGAGCCGCAGCAGAAACATCTGAGGCTGAGCCTCTCAGAACCTCGTCATGCCATACAGATGAAGAGAGCTCTTCAGAACTGTAGACGGCAAAATAGTACTCCCCCTTTCGGGCCTGAATAACAGCCATAACCTTACCTTGTCCTGCCTGGAAAGATGCAGCCATTGCCGGCATTGTAGGAACCGCAATCAGCGGTATTCCAAGTCCATAGGCAATTCCTTTAGCAACAGACATCCCAATACGCAAAGAGGTAAAAGAGCCCGGGCCGGATGAAATCGCAATGTAGTCCAAATCACGCTTTTCAAGGCCGCTTTTTGCCATGACTTCCTCGATAAGCGGCACAAGCGCCTCAGCGGCCTTACGCCAATCGGCACTCTTCAGCTCGGTAATGATATCATCTTTCTTTACAGCAGCACTTAGTGCTGCATGAGTGCACTCTATGGCAAGAATATTCATGAAGTCGAATGATTAATAATAATTCGTCGGTGGTTATCCCCTGTATATTCAAGAGATACCGTTACAGAATAGAGTGAAGCGTACTCGGCAAAGAGGTCGCCCCACTCCACGACAGAAAGATATCCGCTGGAAAGATATTCATCGAATCCGATGGCTTCAAGCTCATGGGGTGTCTTGATTCTGTAAAGATCAAAATGATGCAGCGTGACCTCCGTGCCAAAGAGCGAACCCTGATAGATATTTAATATTGGAAACGTCGGACTCGATAGCTGGTCGGAACAATTAAAAAAGTCTGTAATGCCTCTCATGAACTCCGTTTTACCTGCGCCAAGCTGGCCGGTAAGAGAGACAATGTCACCAGCATGCAACCCCGAAGCAAACTGCCGGCCATACCCCCGGGTCTCTTCAGCAGAGGTAGAGAGATACTCTTCAGTCATAGGGGTTTATTCGAGCGGATTAAACAGAAGGCCTGTCATGATTTTAGGGTAGAAAAAGGTCGATTTCTGCGGCATGACCTCCCCTGTTTCCGATACGGCAAGAACCTGCTCAACGGTTGTCGGTTTTACGACAAATCCGACTTGCACCTGACCTGATGCGACAGATTCGAAAACCTCCCTGTCGTCCTTCACATAGAGCAGATTAGATTGTTTTGCCATAGCTTCCTGGGAAATACCAAGCAGGCGACCCAGGATGAGATCGTGCAAAAGTACCAGACCAAGACGTTTCAGTGCTTCTGGCCGAGAAAAATCAAGCAGAGGAGAAGGATCAGTTTTCAGTGATATGCCGTAAACATTACCGGAGGTTACCACTCCATACGTGTAGTTTGACGGTTCACAGTCGAGAAATGTTTTCAGAGCGGCTCTGTCATGCAGTTCGGTAACAGTAAAAAACTCTTGAAGCCTTCGTTTTAAACCTGCAGCGTCAAACCCTTCCAAACTGTGCACCAGACGATGAATCGGAAAAATAAGCAGCCCTTCATCATAAATATTCGCCAGATAGACCAGAATAAAATTATACGCTTCCTGGTCGTTATGTTCGGGATTCGCAGCAGCACATTCATTGCGATAGTTCACACCGGTCTCATACCTGTGGTGACCATCAGCAATATAGACAGAGCGTTCCATGAGGGAGTTCTGAATCTGGTTGATCAACTGAGTATCGGTGATCCGCCACATCTGGTTTTTCACGCCCAGGAACAGTGCATCAACAATGGGTTCATGGGTTTCGGCAAATGCTTGCAACAAATCATCTACGGCTTTACTCTCGTCAGCATAGAGGCCAAAAATACTGCTGATATTGGTTTTGGTTTTTCTGAACAGGTTTAATCGGTCAGCTTTAGGACCTGAAAGTGTCTTTTCATGCGGAAGAACCTTTTTTTCGGCAAATTCATACAGCCTCATGGCAGCGAAAAAGCCACTCCGGGTATGCGTATTTCCTTCGGAATCCTTAAATGTCTGAAAATATGGATAGATTGCCGGGACAGAGTCTTTCTTCAGTTCACCGTCATGCAACCACTCTTGGAGGCGCGATGCCGCTGCGGTATAGGGATCAGACTCCAGGGGAAGTTCAAGCCGTATTGCGTTGAACGGTGAGCTCCGATAGAGTTGCTGCTGCAGTTCTTCTGATATAACATCGTAAGGCGGACAAATAAGCCCTGAGGCTTTCAAGCGCAATTCGCTGTTATAGAGAATCCCCTTAAAGGGTACAATTTCAGGCATAGCACTAAAAAATTAAAAGAGTATTATCGAGGGCTCAACACTGTTCTCGTTGTAATCCAGAAATCGTCGTGACCATCCTTTACCAGTACAATAATTTTTTGGTTTTTACACAATTCAAGCACGGCAAGGAACGTAACCACAAGAATGAGGCGCTCAGTAACTCCCTCGAGCACAGAAAGAAAAGAAATCGGCACCTGATCCGTAAGTCGTGATAAAATAAGGAGTGTCTGCTCTTCCACCGTTACCGGAGCATCTTGGACATTACGAGTCATGGGTCGAGGAATGTTTTCAAGAACGGTTTTATAGGCATGCATGAGATGGTAGAGCGTTGGGCGATTGACCGGTTCATCAAGTTCGTCGATTGTCTCAGGCTGGAATTCTTCAAAAAAACCACGACCAAAAAGGTTTCCACGAACTTCAGCAAGCTTGTTCATGGCAACTGAAGCCTCCTTAATCCGTTTATATTCCAGCAACCGCTGGACAAGTTCTGTTCGAGGATCAAACTCGTCCGTATCTGTTCCATCCATTGTTTCTCGCGGAAGCAGCATTTTCGCCTTGATGCTCATAAGCATGGAGGCCATATAAATAAATTCCGCCGCAACCTCAAGATTCAGATTTCTGACATCATGGATGTAGCCAATAAAATCAGCGGTAATTTTAGCGATCGGAATATTATAAATATCCAGTTCATCGCGCCTGATAAAAAAAAGCAGCAAATCAAGCGGCCCTTCAAATTCTTCGAGGCTGATCCTGAACATTAACGGGAGGGTACGTTGACAATATCGACTATAAAGTCAAGATAGAAAAAGCAGAATAACTTGTGCAAATAAACATCAGTGATGACCGGTCATTCGGCAACACATAAAAAAGAGGAACAACTGATGACGGGAAAACTATATTAAAACATCACGCTTTATTCATGTTTTATTCCTTATAGACTTTTGAGCCGGGCATCCATGACAAGGATTTTATGTTGTATCACCATTGCTTCCGCATTTATGCTGCTCGACATCAGCATTGCCCGGGCGGAATCTTCCAACAGCAATTTCAACGATGGATATGAAAAACACCTTCATGGCGATCTTTCAGGTGCATTGAAATTGTATTCAAAAGCAATTGATAAAAACCCTGCGTTTGCAATGGCCTACCAGATGAGGGGCGTAGCAGAACAGCAACTGAAAGAATATGCTCTGGCCATTAACGATTACACCATGGTCATAAACTGTGGAGAGCCATATTTCAAGGCGGTTGGATATTATAACCGGGGGGTGGTGAAAAACATGAGTGGCGATTATGCAGAAGCTATTTCGGATTTTTCCCTCGCCATTGAGCTTGACAAAAAATTGGCAGCTGCGTTTTTTCACAGGGGGATCGCAAAAAGCAAAACCGGCGACTTATCTGGACGTCTTGATGACTTCCGTCAGGCAGCAAAACTTGGCGACACTAACGCCGAAAACTGGCTGAACACCTATGTTCCTGAATGGAAGCAGATACCATTCCCTCCTCTATCGGCACCAGCAACTCCCTCATCGACAAGTAGTCAGTAAGAACAGGGGGCCGGAATGATTTTCCGGCCCCTGTGACCGGGAAACAGTTGTTATATCGCTGTGCCGCCTCGTTCTCTGGTTCTTATCCGGATGCACTCTTCAAGCGGGGTAATAAATATCTTTCCATCGCCAATCTCTCCCACACCATGACTTGCTGCCTGAATAATGGTGTCAACCGTGATATCGACAAATTCGTTATTGACTGCAATATCAATTCTTATTTTCGGAATAAGATTGGGTGCAATTTTCTGTCCCCTGTAGATTTCAATATCCTCCTGCCGGCCATGACCAGTTACTCGACTAACGGTAATTCTGGTTATATCAGCCTGAATCAAGGCTTCGCGAACATGATCGAGCCTGTCAGGCTGAATAATTGCTGTTATCAGTTTCATTGCAAAGATTTAATTAAGGTTGATAAGACCATATCCATGCTCGCCATGCATGCTGTGATCAAGGCCGGACATTTCATCATTTTCATTTATACGAAGACCAATTGTTTTTTCTACCAAAAAGAGAAGAATGAATGAAATCAGCCCGGCATATACAATGGTAACACCTACCGCCGTAGCTTGAACACCAAGCTGCTGCCAAACCGTCCAGCTTCCTCCAGCTTTTACCGCGGCATCTGCCATCCATGCAGGACGGATAAAAAATACCAGAGCAAGGGCGCCGACAATTCCGCCAACACCATGGACACCGAATGCATCAAGACTATCATCGTAACCAAGCTTGCTTTTAATCAGAATTGCTGTATAACAGAATAGAGCGGCGAGCGCACCAAGCGCAAAAGCACCTGTGGGCTGTACAACTCCAGCTGCAGGTGTAATGGCAACAAGGCCTGCCAAAATTCCAGATGCGACACCGAGACTGGTGGCTTTGCCATGGTGGAACATTTCAATGAGCATCCAGGTAAACGCCCCTGCAGCCGCGGCTACCTGAGTGACCGTAAGTGCTCTTGCAGTGGCCAAATCGCTGGCAATTGCACTGCCGGCATTGAACCCGAACCATCCAACCCAAAGTAGACCGGCGCCAGTCAGGGTCATTACCAGGTTGTTGGGATGCATAACGTTATTCGGGTAGGCACGTCTTTTGCCAAGGTAGAGTGCGGCTACAAGCGCAGTAATACCGGAAGAGATATGAACAACGGTGCCACCGGCAAAGTCGATAGCTCCAGCTGCACCAAGATTGAAAAGAAACCCGTCTGCAGCCCATACCCAATGACAAATCGGACTGTAGACAAAAATGCTCCAAAGGGCAATAAAGACCGCATAACCTTTGAAATTAACCCTTTCAGCAAATGCTCCCGCAATCAGAGCAGGAGTAATAATGGCAAATTTACCTTGAAACATAGCAAACACATACTCAGGGATATGCGTAGGCATTATAGCGTCGTCAATGCCCTGCAGCATGAAATACCTGCTGTCCCATCCTACAAACCCACCGAGAATCCCATGACCGAAACTCAGAGCATAACCAACCAGCGGCCAGAGAACACCGATAATTACCATAGCAGAAAAACTATGCATCATGGTTCCAAGAACATTTTTCGTTCTGACAAGTCCGCCATAAAACATGGCGAGTCCTGGAACCATAAGAAGAACAAGTGCTGTAGAGGTCAACATCCATGCCGTAGTACCGGTATCGGTAACAACTGCCGAGGCGGCAGTTGTTACTCCTGGCTGAAACAACGATGCCGCCGACAGGAAAAGCATCGATATTAAAAGTCTTTTACTCATGAATAGATTAAATGAAATTAAATCAACCTAAATTATTAACGAGAACTACGTATATGTAGTTATTTTATTAACTAAAACCAAAGCTTCATCAGCTTTTATTACGCAAATGTAGAATTATCAGTATTTTTAACGCAGGATGCCTTAGGGCTTTTACTGAACCTGCCTGCAGATAATAACCTGGGATGCTGTAAAAAGTGGTACAGGAGAAAGGAAACAAATGTCGCGACACTTTCTTGCGGATTCAAGCGGGAACGTAGCGGTTTATATAGAATAACGAGGATCGGTCAATGCTCGAGCAAGGCGTATAAATTTATCATTTGAGAGTATTTTATTTTTGAAAACAACCATTAATTACGATAAATTACACACAGAAATCAGCCAATGGTTGTCTGATCGCTATGCAGGTAATTTGTGCTTTGGTTACCTGTCGGCGCTTCTTTCTATCAATACACATGCTTACTGAGACTAACAATGAATATTTACATTGGTAATTTGCCTTACACTGTTACTGAAGATGATCTTCGTGATGCCTTCTCCCAATTCGGACAGGTCGACAGCGCGAACATCATAAACGACAAATTTTCAGGACGTTCAAAAGGGTTCGGATTTGTTGACATGCCAAATGAAAGTGAAGCGCGTGAAGCCATCGAATCAATGAATGACAAAGATTTGAAAGGCCGCACTATAAAAGTAAACGAAGCGAGACCTCGCGAAGAAAGACCGGAAAGAAGAGAGCGCTACTAAACTTTTCTGTTATTCTACGCAAAGCCGGACAGAAAACAAGCTCTGTCTGGCTTTGTCGATATTCAGTCCGGTATGTTATTTCTTGTTTTTCACAAGGTCGGCAAGTGCTTCTGGCAGATGCGAATACCTGAAAGAAAAGTTGTGAGACTGCAGGAAACCTGGCTTTACTTTCTGACCCTGCACAGCATATTGACCGCCTTCACCCATAAGAAGCTGAACGGCAAGTTTCGGCACCGGCAGGAAGGATGGCCGGCCAAGAGCCTCACCCAGTCGATCGGCAAAATCTTTCATGGAAACAGGTTCAGGGCTGACAGCATTGATCGGGCCTCTGTATGAAGGATTATCAAGCGCTTCAAGAATGCAGGCAATCTCGTCGTCAAGATGAATCCAGGAGATACACTGCAAACCGGAACCAATAGGTCCACCAAGAAAAAAGTTAAAGGGTGCAAGCATTTTCTGCAGCATCCCCCCTTTTGTTGACAGCACAATACCCGTTCTCAAAAGCACAAGCCGCACTCCCGTCGCTTCAGCTTCAAGCGCCTCCATTTCCCAATCGATACAGATTTTCGCAAGAAAATCCCTGCCTTTAGAGCCGGACTCGACAATAGCCGGAGAATCACTACAGCAATCAAACGAGCCATAGTAGCCAATAGCAGAAGCAGAAATAAAAACCTGCGGCTTTTCTGTCGCACCGACAATCGCAGATACCATGTGCCGTGTACCGAGAATTCTTGAATTATAGCACTCTTCCTTGTGAGCTTCATTCCAGCGGCTTTCAAGGAGGGGCTTTCCTGCGAGATGAATGACACCCTTTGCTCCAGTTATAAAGCCAGCCCACTCACCGCTTTCCATATACGGGTCCCACCTGACATAGCCGGCAGCGCCAGGTATTTTCCGTGCTGCGTTCTCTGGAGAGCGGGAGAGCAGAACAACTTTTTCTCCCCTAGCAATCAGCTTCAGGACAAGTTCAGCGCCTATAACGCCGGTAGCTCCGGTAATTACAATATGGCCTTGCATACGCTATTTCAGTTGTAGTGAAAAAAAATCGCATGAATTAAAAGGGACATAACCTGTTACTGAACAGGCTATTATGCATAATAATTCCCACTGGAGATATTTAAGAAAAAAATAAAACCGGGAAGACTGATATGCCCGCCCGGTTTTATTGTCATAAAGATGTGCTGCCTGAAAGTTTCTGCCGTTATTCGACGGTCACAGATTTTGCGAGATTTCTCGGTCTGTCAACATTACAGCCACGGAGTGTAGCGATATGATAGGCAAGGAGCTGCAGAGGAATGACCGTTAACAGAGGTGTAATCGGCCCTGAAGATTGCGGAATATAGATGACATGTTCGGCAAGACGGCTTACTTCCTGGTCCCCTTCATTGGCAATCGCAATAACCCGACCTTTACGACTGCGCACTTCCTCAATATTACTGAGAATTTTGGAGTAGGTGCTGTCGCGGGTAGCAATAAAAATAACCGGCATATCCTTGTCAATCAAGGCAATCGGGCCGTGTTTCATTTCAGCGGCAGGATAACCTTCTGCGTGTATATAAGATATCTCCTTGAGTTTCAACGCACCTTCAAGAGCCACAGGGAAGTTGAAGCCGCGCCCGAGATACAGCGCATTTTTTGCGTCCTTGAAACGCTCTGCTATATCCTTGATCTGACTGTCGAGTTCAAGAATACGTGTGGCTTTTTCAGGAAGACGTGAAAGCTCCCTGAGATTCAGGGTAATCTCGTCCTGTGAGAGGGTTCTTCCTCTGCTGAGTGCAAGAGCAAGCATATAGAGCATGATGACCTGCGCTGTAAAGGCTTTAGTCGATGCTACGCCTACCTCCGGGCCTGCATGGGTATACATGCCGCACAGGGTTTCGCGGGCAATAGTAGAGCCGACAACGTTACATATTCCCATCACAAGGGCCCCTTTTTCCTTAGCTGTTCGAAGGGCTGCAAGTGTATCGGCAGTTTCACCCGACTGGGAAATAAGAATTACTACATCATCAACACCGACAATGGGATTGCGATACCTGAACTCTGAGGCATAATCAACCTCTACCGGAATACGGGCAAACTCCTCAATGAGATATTCGCCAATCAAAGCGGCATGCCAGCTTGTTCCGCAGGCACAAATGACGATACGCTTCGCCTGCTTCAAACGGTCGAGATAATCCTCGATCCCGCCAAGACAAATCCGGCCCTCATCAAGTCGCACACGTCCCCTCATCACATCGTGCATAACGGCTGGCTGTTCAAAAATCTCTTTGAGCATGAAATGCTCAAAGCCGCCTTTCTCTATTTTTTCAAGGGAAAAATCAAGTTCGGTTATAATTTTTTGCTGTTCAACATTCTCAATCGTCTTTACAACGTAGCCATCCTTTTTCACTACAGCGAGCTCACCATCGGAGAGATAAACCACTTTATTGGTATGCTCAACAATCGGAGCTGCATCAGATGCAATGAAATATTCCCCGGTACCGATACCGATCACCAGCGGGCTGCCTTTGCGTGCAACAATGATCTTGTCAGGTTCCCGCGAAGAGATCACGCAAATACCGTATGCGCCGTCAACATGACGAAGAGCGTTACGGGTCGCCGATTCAAGGTCAAGTGAGGAATCACTGTTCCATATCCTGTCGATCAGGTGAACCAGCACCTCAGAATCGGTATCGCTTGAAAATATATATCCCTGGGAGATCAGCTCCTGTTTCAGGGCCGAATAGTTTTCAATAATCCCGTTATGAATAACAGCGATATCGCCGACGGTGTTCTGGTGCGGATGAGCATTGATATCATTTGGTTCACCATGGGTAGCCCACCTTGTATGCCCAATGCCTATCGTCGCAGCCTTCATTTCCTTACTCAGGCCTTCAGTCGCAACCTCAAGGCCGCTGACGCTGCCCTTCTGCTTCATAACCAAAAGACTTTCATTCAACAAGGCGACCCCTGCCGAATCATAACCTCTATATTCAAGCCGCTTCAACCCTTTCAGAAGCAGCGGAGCAGCTTCACGCCACCCTATATATCCAACAATTCCACACATAACCTTATTAATTTTTAGAGTTATTAAGAAACTCACCGGAAAACCTGTGAAGTTGAGAAATGATTGATTGCGCTAACCAGAATCAGCTATAAAACCCGCTTCATTTCAGCATGAATTATTGCAGCCTCTCTGGCAACCGCACTTTCATAATCGTCTATACAGGAAAAAGACCCGGAGGGATAAATTAAACCTCTGCTGACATTGATAACAGCACTTTGGCGGTTTACATCAACTCCAAAATTGACAGCATCTTCAAGCGAGCCACCCTGTGCACCTACCCCTGGGATCAGCAGAAAAAGCCCGGGAACTTCACGACGAATCTCGTCAAGCAAGGTACTTTTAGTTGCACCAACGACAACACCACCGTTTCCGTTCCTGCTCCATGATGCAACATGTTCAAGCACGCTGCAATAGAGCGGCCGCCCATTCTGCATTCTCTGTTCTTCAAAATCTTCAGAACCTTTATTTGAGGTAAGGCCAAGAACAAATACCAGCTTATCCTCATAGGCAAAAAATGGTTCGAGGGAGTCAAACCCCATGTATGGGGCAACCGTCACGGCATCAAATGGCCAGTGCTCGAAAAAAGCCTGAGCGTACATCCTGCTTGTGTTGCCGATATCAGCCCGTTTGGCATCGGCAATCGTCATGACTGTGTCGGGAATTTGAAGGAGTGTTTTTTCCATATCCTGTAATCCAGCAATACCTCTGGCTTCGTAAAAAGCGGTATTCAGCTTATAGGCTACAGCTACATCACTTGTTGCTCTGATAACTGAGCTGTTAAACTCCAGAACAGGATTTGCATATTCAAAAAAAAACTTTGGGATTTTTTCAGGATCGCTGTCAAGACCGACACACAGGAGAGATTTCAATGCTGATATTCTGCAGTTTGTCTTATCCCGAACTACGCTCATAGCTTTACCCTGCCTCTCTGAAATTGTAAAAAAAAACCCTATACACCATAAACGAATGCGGTATAACGCAAAAAAATCACCCGGACAAAAACCCGCAAACCTAAATGAAACTTATAACTGCAAGAATACAGTTTATATGCTGGTAATATATAACATGTTTTCTTATGAGATGCTTCTTTAAATGGAAGAATCCCGTAAATTGAATTTCGTAACTACGCGAACGGTGAACAATGACCTGAGTCGCTTTATTATAACCCTGAATGATGATTGATGGCAAAAAAACTGAGTAAACCCTCAAATCCCTATAAAAATCTACCGGAAAACAACGTACCGCGTCCGAAATTCTCGATAATGTATTATGTGGTCGTTATTGTTCTTCTCATAGGAGTTCAGCTTGCCTTTTTCTGGTCGGGCTCGACACAGGAAATCCCCTATAGTACATTCCGCAAGCTCATTGCAGAAAACAAGATAGAATCAGTAAAAATAGCTCAGGAGAGGATCTATCTGAAACTGAAACCAGGCATGAATACCGGTGTAACAGCAAAGGAACCCCAGAAAGACGGCCCCGGCATGTTTCTTCCTCAGTCCACATCAAAGCAGGACGAGATTTATGTCAATGCCGTACGGGATGAATCGCTGATAGAACTTCTTGAACAAAAAGGCATTAAGTACCAAGGAGTTGCGAGCAACACATGGATTAGTGAACTGCTTCAATGGATACTGCCTTTTGGTCTTCTGATCGGTATTTACTTTTTTGTTTTCCGTCGAATGGGCGGGCCGGGATCGCAGTTCATGAATATCAGCAAAAACAAGGCCGCACTTTATGAAAACCTTGACGAACACACCCGCATCACCTTCAAAGATGTAGCTGGACTTGATGAGGCGAAGGCTGAGGTCATGGAAGTAGTCGACTTCCTCAAGGATCCGAAAAAGTATACGACCCTCGGCGGAAAACTGCCAAAAGGAGTCCTGCTTGTTGGCCCTCCAGGTACAGGAAAAACTCTTCTGGCAAAAGCTGTTGCAGGTGAGGCTGATGTGCCGTTTTTCAGCATCAGCGGTTCGGACTTTGTGGAAATGTTTGTCGGTGTCGGTGCTGCAAGAGTTCGCGACCTTTTCAAGCAAGCCAAAGAAAAAGCCCCCTGCATAATCTTTATCGATGAAATCGATGCTGTGGGTCGCAGCAGAGGAAAAGGGGCAATGATGGGAGCCAATGACGAGCGTGAAAACACCTTGAACCAGCTGCTTGTTGAAATGGACGGATTTGCAACTGACAAAGGCGTCATTTTGATAGCCGCGACAAACCGACCCGATGTACTTGATTCAGCACTCCTTAGACCGGGTCGTTTTGATCGCCAGATCATGGTGGACAAACCTGACCTCAAAGGACGTATTGATATATTCAAAGTTCACACCAAGGATCTTTCGCTTTCAACGGATGTCAACCTGAAAGCCCTTGCATCGCAGACTCCAGGATTTGCAGGTGCAGAAATTGCCAATGCCGCCAACGAAGCTGCGTTGCTGGCATCGCGACGCAACAAGCTGAGCATTGAGATGAAAGACTTTGAGGATGCAATTGAGCGTGTAGTGGCTGGACTTGAAAAAAAGAACAAGGTTATCAATCCGCGAGAAAAGCAGATTGTTGCCTATCATGAAGCGGGTCATGCCATTATAAGCTGGATGATGGCAGAGAACGATCCTGTCCAGAAAATATCCATTGTTCCAAGAGGGATGAGCGCTCTCGGCTATACTATGAACATCCCGCTTGAGGATCGCTATCTCATGACGAAAAGTGAGCTTCTTGCTCGTATTTGCGGTCTTCTCGGCGGGCGCATTGCAGAAGAGATTATTTTCAACGAAATCTCGACCGGAGCGCAGAATGACCTTGAAAAGGTAACAAGTATAGCTTATAACATGGTCATGGTTTACGGGATGAGCGAAAAACTTGGAAACCTTTCGTTCTTTGAAAGCAATAACCCCTATTACGGAAGTCCGGGTATTGACAAAAAGTACGGCGAGGAAACTGCGCGTCTTATCGACAGGGAGGTAATGGCTATCGTAGAGGCATCTCGCCTGAACGTTATGAATTTACTGACGCTGAATCGTGAAAAGCTTGAAAAGCTTGCTAATGAACTGCTGCTGAAGGAGATGCTTCAATACGCTCAGATTGAGGAAATTCTGGGGAAACGTCCTGCAAGCCTCTTTCCTGTCCATATTGAAGAAGATAGCTCAGACGAGAGTAACGGCAGTAGTTCCGTAAGTACAGACAAGCTCAGCGAGCATGAGCAGGCGGAGCTTGAAGCAGCTGTTGCAAGACTGAGAGTGGAAAGAAATATCCCGGAAAACTGAAAGCACTGAACGCTAAATGGAATAAAACTTTTCAAAGTGCGGAAAACATAAAAGGCAGGGGTTACCTGCCTTTTATTCGTCCATGAGAAATTATGTGTGGGTCCCGAGGGATTCGAACCCCCGACCTACTGGGTGTAAACCAGTCGCTCTAACCAGCTGAGCTAGGAACCCATTACAAGGGCACAATTATAATATAATTTCAGGGGATTACAAAAAGAAAAAACTGCTTCTGAAAGAGAGTCATGACCAGTTATTTGTATGCCTTCACTAAAAAGCATAAATTCAGGCCGATAATTCACCAAGCCTGATAATTTTTTTACTCATTATGAGATCACTCACCATCCTCGGCTCTACCGGCTCAATCGGGCTCAGTACCCTTGATGTCGTCAGGCAGCACCCTGAAAAATTCAGTGTTTCCTGCCTTGCCGCAGGACAGGATGTTACTGCGCTGGCGGAACAGATCAAGGAGTTCATGCCTGATGCTGTTTCAGTCAAAGATGCAGCATCGGCAAAAAAGCTTGAGGCACTGCTTAAAGATTACAAACCGGAAATTTTGTATGGTGTGGAAGGAGCCTCTACCATTGCCGCTGCGGATGGATCCGATATGGTGGTATCGGCAATTGTCGGTGCTGCCGGCCTTGTGCCTACAGTAAACGCTATAAAGGCAGGAAAGCATATCGCCCTTGCAAACAAGGAAACCCTTGTTGTTGCTGGTCAACTGGTTTCTGATCTGGTAAAAAAACATAATGTCCGCCTGCTTCCTGTTGACAGCGAGCACTCAGCAATCTTTCAGTCACTTGAGGGGCACCGGACAGAAGATGTTGAACGCATCATTCTTACTGCTTCAGGAGGACCGTTCCGCAATACAGCAGCTGAAGAGCTGAAAAATGTCAGGCTTGAGCAGGCTCTTAAACACCCGCAATGGTCTATGGGTGCAAAAATCACCATTGACTCCGCAACAATGATGAACAAGGGGCTTGAGGTGATTGAAGCGCACTGGCTTTTTAACATGCCTGCTGAAAAAATCGGCGTTGTTGTCCATCCCCAAAGTATCATTCACTCTATGGTTGAATATATTGATGGCTGCGTCATAGCCCAGCTGGGTTCTCCCGATATGCGGGCACCGATCGCCTATGCTTTGTCTTATCCCGAGCGGTGCGAAAGCGGTATCCAGAAACTCGACCTTATCAAGATTGGGACGTTAACGTTTGAAGAGCCTGATATGGTAAGGTTCCCCGCTCTCAGTCTTGCGTTTGACGCGTTGAAAGCAGGCAGAACGTATCCGGCAGTCCTTAACGCAGCAAACGAGATTGCTGTGGCAGCTTTTCTCGATAAAAAGATTGGATTTACCGACATTGCGGCAACTGTTGAGAAAACCATGCAGGCTCACCAGGCATATACTCCCGTTGAACTTGATGAATATCTTCAGGCTGACAGATGGGCACGTGAAACCGCTCAAAAATTTATTGCATAACCAAATAAAAGAAGCTGGCAAACCGCTCCAACGGCTATACTGCTTTTTTTTCTGAAACGAAGGATTGTTATGGATTTTCTTAGCTCGACATTTTTTTTCATTGTTGCCATTTTTATCCTTGTCACTGCGCATGAACTCGGCCATTTTCTGACCGCGAAACTTTTCGGCATGAGGGTTGACAAGTTTTATATCGGTTTTGACTTTTATAATCTGAGATTCTGGAAAAAGAAAATCGGTGAAACCGAATATGGACTTGGCGTTTTTCCTCTTGGCGGTTATGTAAAGATAGCCGGCATGGTTGATGAAAGCCTCGACACCGATTATCAGGGTTCGGAGCTGCAGCCCTGGGAGTTCAGGGCAAAACCTGTGTGGCAACGCCTCATTGTTCTTGCCGGAGGGGTAACGATGAACCTGATTCTGGCCACAGTGATCTTTATCGGTATCACGCTTGTTCTTGGGGAACCCCGGACAAGCGTCAATAATCCTGCCTTTGTTGAAAAAGGATCTGTATTTGCAACAATGGGTATGAAAACCGGAGACCGGCTTTTACTTGCAAATGGCAAACAGCTCAAAAGCTGGGAAGAAGCACTGGACCCGGAACTCTTCACTGCCAAGTCGCTTAACTACACTATTCTTCGTGATGGCAAAAACATCACCCTTTATTCTCCGTCGAACATCATGACGAAGATCAACGACAGTCGCAGCCTTGGCATCCGACCTACTGTTCCGCCAGTCATAGATGAAGTTCTTGCAAAGCAGCCAGCCCGCCAGGCAGGAATTAAATCCGGAGGCCTTATTACGGCAATAAACGGAACCCCGGTTGCCGACTGGACTGAAGTCGTAGGTATTATCTCCGCACATGCAGCAAAACCTATCACAATTACCTGGCAATATCTGGAACCTGCAGCTGGGGATAAAATCACTGCGGAGTACCTTCGTGCTAAAGGCAAAACGTTTGTGACCACAGTTGTACCAAGCAATGTGGGAAAAATCGGCATTTCGCTCAAACAGACAATCGCTACCGAAAGAAGAAAACTTGGTTTCGGCGGCGCTATAGTGAGCGGAGTTGGACAGACCTGGAAAATGAGCGCCATGACAGTACAAGGATTCGCAAAAATTTTTACCGGTCAGGAAGATTTCCGGAAATCCGTCGGTGGCCCGATCAAAATTGCCAAAATAGCCAGTCAGAGCGCTGAGCAAGGGCCGGTAAGCTTTTTGTATTTCTTGTCCATGCTCTCAATTTCTCTCGCGATCATCAATATCCTTCCGGTTCCTGCACTTGACGGAGGACAGTTCCTTCTGAACGCGGTTGAAGGTGTTATCCGTAAAGAGATTCCCTTTGAGATTAAAATGCGCATTCAACAAGTTGGCATGGCCCTGCTCCTTGCACTGTTCGCATACATTCTTATCAATGATATTTTCAATCTCTGAGGCTGACGCCCCCATTCAATGCTTGAGAAACTACATTCCATAAAAGAAAAACATCTTGATCTTGAACAGCTGCTTGCTGACCCGAAAGCGGCAGCCGATCAAGCCCGCTTCAGAAAACTTAACAAGGAGTACAGCGACCTTAAGGAAATCGTACAGGCCTACGATTATTATGCTCAGGCCAAAACAGAGCTCGATGAATCTCTCCATCTGCTGAAAATCGAGAAAGATCCGGAAATGAAAGAGCTTATACAGTCCGAAATTAATGAGCTGCAGAAAAAGCTGCCTGATCTCGAACAGAAGTTAAAAGTACTCCTGCTGCCAAAAGACGAGGCGGATTCCCGCAATGTTATTATTGAAATCCGGGCAGGCACAGGGGGAGAGGAGGCCGCACTTTTTGCCGCTGATCTGACAAGAATGTACCAACGGTATGCTGAGAAACAGGGTTGGCAGTGCGAGGTGCTTCACTTTAATGAAAGTTCAATGCCGGGTGGTTTCCGAGAGATTACCATGGGCGTGAGCGGACATGATGTTTACGGCACTATGAAATATGAAAGTGGAGTACACCGTGTACAGCGGGTTCCGGATACAGAAACACAGGGGCGTATTCATACTTCTGCAGTCAGCGTGGCAGTTTTGCCGGAAGCCGAAGAGGTTGATGTTGAAATCCGCAGGGAGGATTTGCGGTTTGACACCTACCGAAGCGGAGGAAAGGGAGGACAGAACGTCAATAAGGTGGAAACAGCCGTACGAATCACCCATATGCCGAGCGGTATTGTTGCTGCCTGTCAGGAAGAACGCTCCCAGCTTCAGAACAAGGAGAGGGCTATGAAAATGCTCAGGACAAAACTCTATGACATCCAGCTTGCCGAGCAGCAGCAGCAAAGAGCTGACTTACGCCGCTCGATGGTAACGACCGGTGACCGGAGTGCCAAAATCCGCACCTACAACTACCCTCAATCCAGGGTTACTGACCACCGTATCGGCTTTACCAGCCATGCTCTTCCCCAGATTCTCCAGGGAGACATACAGGATATTATCGACGCCCTCAAAATGCATGATCAGGCGGAACGCCTGCAAGCGGAACTTCTGTAATCTCACTATTTTCGCCAAATAAAACGTTCTGTAAGGATATGTTTTCTCAGATTCTCTTTATATTTTTTGAGGTAACTACCCGCATGGAAAATTTTCCAGCGCTCTCAAATAAACCGAAACCTATAGAACGCTGAATACACATGGAAATGCATGCTACAGGAGTAAGTAAGGGAGAGTGGATATTTTTTGCAGAATTTGACCGGACAGCGAGCTATCTGGCCGATCTGAAAAGAGTATTGGGGTTTAACCCTTTCTGCTATAACGTGGAACTTACAGACATTGAGAACGTCTATAAATGGAATTTCCGTGTAACTGATCCGCAAAACAACCCTTTTGATATCATCTTTTTTGTCGAACAGTCGGAAGAACTGCAGGTTGAACTGCCTGACCACATCGAATGTGCTGACCCGGACGATCTCACCGAGGAAATGATCAAAAGCTATGCAATCTTCAAAAAAGTTCGCTGGAAACACCACCCTGTCGGCCATAAAATTTCTGATCCCAAAAAATACCTTTTTGAGGGAAAAGTCTCGGGCGATATGGATATTCAGCGCATAGATGCAAAAAGAACCAAGGTTCACTTTGATTTACGCGTCGATGTAAAGTTTCTCCTTTATCCCGCATTCAGAATTGTCCCTAAAAGAGTTGTTCGAACCATGGTCAATGGAGGGATGACGTTTATTATGCAGACTGCTACAAACAGCATGTTTCACTCCATGTCCAAAGATTTCTGCAAGATCCAGAAGATATGATCGAAGGTGGCACTATGGACTTTTGCGACCTGGTATCAAATCGTAGCAGTATCCGCAGCTTTGATATGAGCAGAGCTATTCCCCAAGAGGTTCTCAACAGAATTCTCAACGCAGGAAGATTGGCGCCTTCGGCAAATAATCTTCAGCCCTGGCACTTCCACGTGATCACATCACCAGAAGTGCTTGAAAAAATATACCCCTGCTATAAGCGTGACTGGATACAAAGTGCACCCTGTCTCATGATTGTTTCCGGTGATAGAAACAGCGCATGGGTACGCCGTCATGACAACTACAACTCCATCGAAACCGATCTGACAATCGTCATGGACCATCTGATTCTTGCTGCAGCATGGGAAGGGTTGGGAAGCTGCTGGATTGCCGCTTTCGATCCGGGCATCATTCGCGAAGCATTGCAGCTTGACCGAAATATTGAGATTTATGCATTCACTCCCCTTGGGTATGCTGCTCCGGATGCATTGCCCTCACCGAAAAAGCGCAAATCTCTTGAGGAAATAACAACTTATTATTGAGGAATAGGGCCTATAGTACCAATAGGACTTATAAAAAAAGCCACCCGTCTTTATCCCTTTCGGCTGATTTCACTGGCATCGAAGGAAATAATTGCTGATCTTTGGGGGAAAACTTTTTATTGCATGAACAAACACCTTTTGCTGGGAGCTGAAGCAATTGCTCTTGGTGCCCTTGACGCCGGAATATCAGGCGTCTATGCCTACCCCGGAACCCCTTCGACAGAAATCACCGAATACATTCAGAAAAACAGTGATGCATTAGCTCAACCGGTACGATCATCATGGTCCACAAATGAAAAAACTGCCTATGAGGCGGCTCTCGGCATGTCTTATGCCGGAAAACGAAGTCTGGTGTGCATGAAACATGTCGGACTGAATGTAGCCGCTGATGCATTCATAAACTCGGCCATTACAGGCGTCAACGGAGGGCTTGTTGTAGCGGTTGCTGATGACCCCTCAATGCATTCGTCGCAAAACGAGCAGGACAGCCGCGTCTATGGAAAATTTGCCATGCTGCCTGTACTCGAACCCTCTTCTCAGCAGGATCTGTATACCGCAACCCGTGAGGCTTTTGATCTCTCTGAATCAGTCAAGCTTCCTGTACTTCTTCGGCTTACCACCAGGCTTGCTCATTCGCGTGCAGGAGTGGAGCGCACTCTCGCTCGCATGCAGAACCCCCTTCATGCCATCTATGCCCCTGAACGCTTTGTACTCATTCCGCAGAATGCCCGACGACAGTACAATGTGCTCCTGGGAATGCAGAAGGAGCTTGAAAAACGTTCAGAACAGTCATGGCTTAACCGCCTTATCACAGGAACCGGCTCCAGAGGGGTTATAGCATTCGGCATTGCCTTCAACTATACAATGGAGGTGCGTCAAACCTTTAAGCTTGACTTTCCTGTTCTTCAAATCGGACAGTATCCGCTTCCGAGAAAACAGGTTGAAAGCTTCTTTACATCCTGCGATACCATTCTTGTCGCCGAAGAGGGATACCCTGTTTACGAAGAGCTGCTGAGAGGTTATTTTGGCGGAGAGAACATCAAGGGACGCATGGACGGAACGCTGCCTCGAGCAGGAGAACTCAATGCTGATATTATCGCCAGTGGACTTGGCATTGAACCAATGCCTGTAATGCCGGTTCCTGATATTGTTGTTCAAAGACCACCAGCTCTCTGCAAAGGGTGTGGCCATCGTGACCTGTACGACGCACTTACCGCGGTCATGAGTTCATTTCGAGAGCACCATGTTTTTTCAGACATCGGCTGCTACACACTTGGCGCTCTGGAACCATTCAATGCAATTCATACCTGCGTCGATATGGGCGCATCGATAACTATGGCCAAAGGTGCGGCAGATGCAGGACTGCGACCGGCAGTGGCGGTTATTGGTGATTCGACGTTTACGCACTCCGGCATGACCGGTCTGCTTGATGCCATTAACGACCGGTCGCCGCTCACTGTTATTATCGCTGATAATGATACCACAGCTATGACCGGCGGCCAGCAATCGTCTGCAACAGGCTCAAAGCTTCTGGATATCTGCAGGGGACTCGGCGTTGAGGAGGAGCACCTTAAAACCATCGTCCCGCTGAAATCGCATCTTGAAGAAAACATGACGGTACTCAAGGAAGAAATTTCCTATGACGGGGTATCGGTAGTTATTGCGCAGCGTGAATGCATTGAAACAGCTGCACGGAAAAAACGAACCAAGGTGGCCAGCACGTAACAACACACTATGCATATCAACATTATTCTAGCGGGAGTAGGTGGACAGGGAATACTTACTATTGCGGCTGTAATAGGCCGGGCTGCCCTGCAAAGCAACCTCACTATCCGTCAGACAGAAGTTCATGGAATGAGCCAGCGTGGAGGTGCTGTTCAGTCGCACCTGCGAATTTCAAACAGAACGATTTATTCTGATCTGATCGCTGAAGGAACAGCGCATATGATTCTCTCTGTTGAACCTCATGAAGCGCTTCGTTATCTGCCATTCCTTGCCCCCCAAAGCAGAATCATTACCTCTATAGACCCATTTATCAACGTTGAGAACTATCCGGCAATTGAAGATATCCTTGCTGAATTGCGCCGAACAAACAGCCCTGTGCTGGTGAATGCGGCAGAACTTGCGAGGGAGGCGGGCAATGCAAGAACATCAAACATGGTAATGCTCGGTGCGGCAGCTCCTTATATCAGGATTGCCACTGAACAGCTTGAATCGGCCATCGGAGAGCTTTTTCATGCAAAAGGCCCGGATATTGTTGACATTAACATCAGGGCATTCAGAAAAGGACAGGAATTATCTCAAACTCAAGCGACAGAGCTATGATCTGGAACGAGCATTACGAGTGTATGGAGAGGGAAGAACTCCAAAAACTTCAAGGCCAGCGGGTAAAGGAGATGGTGAAACGTGTCTACGACACGGTTCCCTTTTACCGCAATAAACTGAAGGAAGCAGGTATCGAACCCGGTGACATCAAAGGAATTGAAGAGCTGAAAAAACTGCCCTTCACGACAAAACAAGACCTCCGCGATAACTACCCCTTCGGCCTTTTTGCCGTACCTCAGCCGGAAATCGTTCGATTTCATGCCTCTAGCGGCACCACAGGCAAACCAACAGTGGTCGGGTACACGCATAACGATATTCAAATGTGGAGCGAAGTTGTTGCCCGTTCGCTCACCATGGCGGGAGTGACAAAAACTGATATTATCCAGGTTGCATATGGTTACGGCCTCTTTACCGGTGGACTTGGCCTGCACTATGGAGCGGAAAAAGTAGGGGCTTCTGTTGTACCAATTTCAGGCGGCAACACAAAAAAACAGCTGCAGCTCATTGAAGATTTCGGTTCTACTGTACTTGCGTGCACGCCATCCTATGCTGCCTTTATTGGGGAATCCCTCGTTGAGGAAAAAATTGACCCGAGAAAGATAAAACTCAAAGCAGGAGTTTTCGGCGCCGAACCATGGACACAGGAGATGCGCGCGCAAATTGAGCAGGTGCTCGGCATCAAGGCTTATGATATTTACGGCCTCACTGAAATTATCGGCCCCGGCGTCTCGATGGAGTGCCAGTTTCAGCGTGGGATGCATATTTTTGAAGACCATTTTATCCCTGAAATCATCAACCCCGATACTGGGGAGGTGCTCCCCTACGGTGAACTTGGCGAACTGGTATTCACTCCGGCTACAAAAGAGGCTATGCCGCTTATCCGCTACAGGACACGCGACCTTACCCGCCTCCATGCGGAACAATGCGAGTGCGGCCGAACGCTTGTGCGCATGGAAAAATGCGTGGGCCGTTCGGACGACATGCTCATTATCAGGGGTGTCAATGTCTTCCCTTCCCAAGTGGAATCGGTTCTGCTCGAAATGAGTGAAACAAAACCTCACTACCTGATTGTGGTCGATCGTGAAAACAACCTCGACACCATGGAAATCCAGGTGGAAATTGAAGAGGAGTTCTTTTCAGATGAGGTGAAAGAGCTCGAAGGACTGCGCCATCGGATCAAGGCCAATATATCCAGCACCCTCGGGATCAGCGCGAGTATCAGGCTGGTTGAACCCGGCACCATAGAGCGCAGCATGGGCAAGGCGAAGCGGGTAATCGACAAACGTAACTTACAATAACAAAGGAGGCTCAGGAATCGCTTTATCTGTTTGACTTTTTAAACCTCGCCATTAAAAACGTAATCATGACAAAGGAAGAGATGACTGCTTTGGATAGGGATTATCAGGAGAGTGTTGACAAGGAGGAGATTAACCTGGAAAGTCTACCCAAACACTTACACATCATTATAAAAGCACCGGGAGATGAACGATCAAGAGGTGCAAGGGCTGCAGAGTATGTCTTGAGCGGTCCGGGAAATGCAGCTTCAGTACTGAAAAAGTTTAATCCTATCGGGGATATCCCGCCTTGCGATATGGTTGGCGAGATTCACAGGCAAATAGATGAGTTTCATAGCGGCGAGACAAAAGGAATTGAAGGAATACTTATTGGACAAGCTGTAGCGTTGAACGCTATTTTCGCCGATATGGCAAGAAAATCAAGTGATAGCAAGGATTCTGAAAAGACTGAGGCGTATATGCGCATTGCCTTGAAGGCTCAGAGCCAGAGTCGCGCAACGATTGAGACCCTCGCAAATATCAAGAACCCCCGGCAGACCGTTATAACCAATCAGGCCAATATCAGCAATGGTCCACAGCAGGTTAACAACACGCTTCACAGGGGGAGTGATGCCGACAGTAACACACCGAAAAAAATAAAAATTGAGCAAAACAAACTATTGAAGCATGACAAAGCCAAGGGCAAATGCATGGTCGGCAGAGCGAAGGGCACGGCAATCGGAGATGATACAAAAGTGGAAGCCGTGGGCGAAATCAACCGGCCCGCGAACCGACGCAGGAAAGGCAAAAGTAGCACGTAATGCTGATAAAGGCGGTGAGTTGGTTCAGATGAGAGAACTCAGGAAGTTTTGTAATCGGCAATTAAAAAAGCAATGGAATCAGTTGATCGATATTCAGAGTGGGACGAGGAATGAGTTATGAATGCTGAGAAAAAAGATTTCTCACTGCGTTTCGAAATGACTGAGAGAGGGAACGGAATAGCTTTTTATCAGGACTTTTGACTTTATTGTAACTTAGAGCTGGTTGATCATTATTAAAATGAGGTTATGCCATGATTATCAAGCAATTATCGGTGTTTCTCGAAAACAAGACAGGTCGGCTGACTGAACTGACCGGAATTCTTGCTGACAACGACATTAATATCTCGGCGTTCAGCATTGCCGATACGGCTGATTACGGTATTCTGCGCATGATTGTCGGGAGACCTGAACTTGCTGCACAGGTGCTTAAAGACAGCGGGTTTACTGTTAAAATTACTGATGTTGTTGGGATGATTATTCCTAACACGCCGGGGGGGCTGCACAAGGCGCTCCAGATCATTTCGGACAACAGTGTCGCCATTGAGTACATGTATGCCTTTGCTTCAGGAGAGTGCAAGGCGACAGTTGTCATCAGGGCGGACTCTCTCCATAAAATTATCGACGTCCTTCAGGAGCACAAAATGGAGCTTCTCAAGGAAGGCGATGTCATCCAGGTTTAACCACATACACGTTCATGCCCAGGTTTTCAAAAGCAGTATCGTCACTTCGCTCTTCCGAAATCAGGGATCTCATGACCCTGGCCTCAAGACCAGACATTATATCTTTCGCCGGCGGGATGCCCGGAAATGACCTCTTTCCTGTTGAGGCAGTCGAAAAGCTTTACGGGGCGCTTGATATCAAAAAAAAACAGGCTGCCTTTCAGTATGGGCCGACACCCGGCCTGCCTTCGCTCCTTGAATCACTTGAAGGGTTTCTCGAAAAAAAGGGATTGCCGATAAAGGAAAACCGACTGCTCATTACGACGGGTTCCCAGCAGGCACTGAATATTCTGGGCAAAGCCTTTATTGACCCCGGTGAACCAGTTCTGGTCGAAACCCCCTGCTTTATCGGAGCGCTCTCAGCTTTCCGCTCTTATGATGCTGAACTGAGAGGGATTGCCGTTGACGGCGACGGCATTTCAATAGAAGGGCTGCGTCAGGAAATTAACAGGAATGAGAAGGCGAAGTTTCTCTATGTCACCCCGTATTTCCACAACCCGGCAGGTATACTCTACACTGCCGAACGCAAAGAGCAGCTTATTACAATACTTCAGGGAACCAACATTCCGCTCATTGAGGATGATGCGTACGGGGATCTCTATTTTTTCGAGGAGGATCAGGAGCGCCTCAAACCGATCAAGGCTATTAATCCGGACGGTATCAATGTGTGCTATACCGGATCTTTTTCCAAAATTCTTGGCCCCGGCCTGAGGCTTGGATGGATGCTGGTACCGGAAAAAATTTATGCTAAATGTGAACTCATCAAACAGTCAGCTGATGCCTGTTCGCCGAGTTTCACCCAGGTGCTGGCCGATTCATTTATTCGTTCAGGCCAGATATACAGCTATGTTGCCGGTGTACGGCAGGAGTATAAAAAAAGAGCGGCTGCCATGGTCACTGCCCTCAGGGAACACCTGCCGGACTATGTGCAGTGGAATGAACCTCGAGGAGGATTTTACATCTGGCTCACCCTGCCGGATGATGCCGATGCAACAAGGATAATGACGCTGGCCATCGAAGGCGGGGCGGTGTTTGTTGCAGGAAAAACGTTCGATCCTGCCGGCAAAAAAAACAATTCGCTGCGACTCTCGTACTGCAACAACTCCCCCGAGCAGATCGCTGAGGGGATCCCGATTGTTGCTCAGGCTATACGCGCTGTTTGCGAATGAAAGATAGTGCTGGGGGGAGTTGGAAGTGCTGAGTGCTGAGTGCTGAGGTGGGAGAAGACAGTTGGCAGTGAAGAATGGGAAGTGAGATTTCTCACTGCGTTTCGAAATGACACAAAAAGAGGCTAAGGGGGCTAGTGGTAGCGTTTTTGAATATGGAGTTTTTCTATGCGGGAGTAGAGGGTTTTGGGGTGCATGGCAAGGCGCTCGGCAGCTCCGCCGGTACCGCTCACCCTGCCGTTTGAGCGTTCTAGGGCATCAAGGATCAGCTCCTTTTCCATCAGGGCAATATCGAGCTCGAAATCGTGCATGGTTTTACCCTCTGCAGGAATGGGGCGTTCAACGGATGGCTCAGGAAGAGATAAAATTGTTGAAAAATCAAGCGATGGGCCTTCAGAAACAATAACTGCCTGTTCAACGAGATGAGCGAGTTCACGGATATTGCCTTTCCACTCGCGGGCTGCCAGGCGCTGCATATCGCTCTCTTTGAACATACGGAGAGGCTTGCCGAACTCCCTTGAAAATTTTGCGACAAAGTGTGCTGCAAGCATTGGGATATCCTCACGCCGCTCACTCAGCGACGGTATGGAAAGAGGGAAAACATTGAGACGAAAATAAAGATCTTCCCGGAACCTGCCTTCAGCGACCTCTTTTGCAAGATCACGGTTTGTAGCGGCAATGACACGCACATCAACCTTGATCACTGTTTTTCCGCCAAGCCTTTCGAGCTCACGTTCCTGAAGAACACGAAGCAGTTTTGCCTGAAGCTCCAGCGGAAGCTCGCCAATTTCATCAAGAAAAACAGTTCCGCCTTCAGCCAGCTCAAACTTGCCGATCCGCTTTTCTATTGCGCCGGTAAAACTTCCTTTTTCATGACCGAAAAGCTCTGATTCAATAAGCGTGCCGGGCAATGTCGCGCAATTAATCTTGATCAGTGCGCGCTGCCTTCGGTTAGATAAATTATGAAGCGCCCTGGCAAAAAGCTCTTTTCCGGAACCTGTTTCGCCCTGGATCAATACTGTGGCATCGGTCGGACCAACCTGACTTACACGATGCAATACCGTTGTGAGGGGAGCACTGTTGCCGATGATTTCTTCAAAATTATGCCCGGCCTTGATTTCTTCAATAAGGCAGGTACGTTCCCCTTCGAGCTTGCGGCGGAGTTCATCGATCTCCTCAAATGCAAGATAGTTCTGCAATGCAAGGGAGAGCTGTGGAACAATCAGGCTTACCGTAGCCTGGTCGTGCTCATCAAAAGAGCGGGAAGTATCGGAAATAATGAGACCAGCACGACTTCCCGGGGTATCCCATAACGGCAAAGTTATCAGAGAACAGACACCAAATTTTTCACGGGCAAGCGCCAGTATGCGATACGTTGTGCAAAGATGAAGAAAAGCCTCTCCTCCATAACATCCTGGATTTGCAATCAATGAAAAGCTCTCTTTTGCTATCTCTTCAACATCGGAAATAGCAAGCTTTTCAGCCGAAGAGACAGGAAAAAAGCCACTCCCCCCTTCACGCATGAAATTGTCGTAAAGACGAAACCTGCCATCGTCACCCATCACACGAATACCAAGAAACGTACAGGGCACCAGTTTATCGATCTGCTCACAGACAGCAAGGAGCATTCTGTTCCGGTCCTTTATGGTCAGCAGGGCATTGTTGACGGCAAGCTGCATAACGGTCTGGGCTTCACGGAGACGAAGCTCCTCGTATGCAAGGGTATTGCTGACTGCGACTGCGATTGGAGATGAAAGGGTGGCAAGCAGTTCTTTATCGCTCTCCGACCAGTTTTTTTCTTCTTTTGTCACAAAATTGAGAAACCCTATAACCTTACCGCCTGTCCGAAGCGGCGAAAACACAACCTGGCGCATGCCGGCATCGTAAAGAACATGCGGAACAGGGTAATCAGCCGGGTAACGGTCAAGAAGCTCTTTAATATTGAAAACCGAAACCTTCGAATCAGCCATATGCGGCTCAATCCATGACCCGGCAATCGGCCTTTTTTTGCGTTCTAAACTTTCAGGGACCTGAAATCGAAGCATTTCAAAAATAACATTGCTATACCGCCGCTCTTTGTCAAAGGTGATAATCACGACAGAATCAAACTCAAATACCAGGCGAAGCTTGTCTGTAACGGTTCGGAAAAGTTCGTCAGGATCGCGAATTGAACCAACCGCATCACTGATGTACTGCATCAGAAGGTGTGCTTCATGAACAGAAGAAATACTCATAACGCAATAGTTGTTTCAAGGTATTCCGAAATATCAGGAACACAGTATACAGAATTTTCTGACTTTTTCAGAATCCATGCACGAGTAACAAGAATTAACCCCCTTATAGAACAGGGGCTGCAGCTGTTATTGCACCGTTTTCGTTGTCTGGCATGTAAATTGCAATTTATAGTGTACATGACATGTTCAAGCCTACGCTTCTGGATGTATAAGAACAATAACAGAACAAATCATCGAGCTCTTATGAATAGAATTTTGACAGGAACTGTTAGAGTCGCAGCAACTGCACTGATGCTTTCCTGGCCTTTACTGGCAATGGGTGCTGAAGAACCGCTTACGATTGAAAAAACGATACGCATGGTCCGTGAAAACAATCCGGCATTGAAGGCTGCGGCCGATGATATAGGTGCGGCCGATGCCCGAATTACCCAGAGCAGAAGCGCATATTTTCCACAGATCTCAGCCAGCGCGGGGTACACCTATCTTGACCCTGTTTCTGAAATGAGCTTTTTTGGAAGTCCCATGCTCAAGTTTGCCCCAAATAACAACTATGAAGCTAAAGTCACCGCCAAGGCAACCCTGTTTGACTTCGGTAAAAGAGGCTCTACGGTCGATCTGGCGAAGACAGGGAAAAAAACAGCTGAACATACTCTTGAACTATCCCGAAGAGAGCTCTCGTTTCAGGCTGTTCAACTCTTTTACGGGATTCTGTTTATAAGGGAAAATATAAAGGTGGAAGAGAAAGAGATCACAGCACTCAGCAAGGCTCTCGACTTCACAACAAAACGCTACAAAACAGGTGCTGCGACCAGATTTGATGTTCTTTCCACCGAAGTACGAATCGCAGCTGCAAAGAGCAAAATGCTTGATTTGCGGCATGAGCGGCTCCGCCAGGAACTGACCCTGCGACGCCTGACAGGTATCGCGGACAACGTGCCGCTCAATATTCAGGGATCGTTTGCTGTCACTCCGACTGGTCATGAAAACACCGAACTTGTAAAGCACGCCTTGGAACAGCGCCTTGAGATGCAACTTGCCAACGAACATGAACATGCCGCTGAACAGCAACGCTCCATCGCGATGAAAGACGGACTTCCTGTAATATCCGGCAGCGCATCCTACGGTGTCACCAATGGCCTCATGCCTGATATTAATGAAATCCGTGAAAATTTTGTGGGCAGCCTGCATCTTGAGGTACCTCTTTTCAGCGGATTCAAAACCAGTGCTGAACGTCAGGAGGCGACAGCTCTCATGCATGCCGCTGCGAACCGAAAGTTTGATACCCAGCAGCAGGTCAAATCAGATGTCGAAGAGACAACCCATGCCCTCGAAACCGCATCGGAAAAAATAACTACGACTGAAGTACAGGTGCAACAAGCCAAGCTTGCAGCCGAACATGTGAGAGCGCGGTATGAAAACGGCATGGCGACAGTACTCGACCTGCTTAACACTGAAGCGTCACTTTCCGAGGCAGAACTTGCGAGACTCCAGGCTGGCTATACCTATGTAATAAGAAACTATACGCTGAAACGTGCAACCGGGGAGATTTTCTGGTAACATGACGACTTCGCTTAAAAAAATAATCTGCGCCGTAGATTTTTCCACTGCTGCGGATTCTATAGTGCGTTATGCAGCCGCGATATACTCTTGTGATGTAGAACTCACTCTTCTCTATGTGGCGCCGGCAGAAAACAATCATGATCACCTGCTGAGAAAACACTTGCATGAATTTTCGCGATACAGCGACATGCTTTCTCAACGTAAAGCTGACACCGTATTCAGTGTTGCATATGGCGACCCTGCTGCAGAGATTCTCGTTTATGCAAAAGAACATAACGCAGATATGATTCTCCTGGGTTCGCACGGCACCACTGCCATAGGACGGCTTCTTGTTGGAAGCACTGCAGAAACAGTTATGCGGCAGGCTCCATGCCCGGTTGTGATTCTTAAAATGCCGAACAACAACGGGAATGCAGTTCAGGACAATCTTCAAAATGATACTCTTCACGACAACAACAAGCAATAACATGGAACAAACTGATTCAAAGACAATCCCTGGAAACCCGACCTCCGGCAAAGACCCTGTAAAGGCATCGAATCCGCTGCGCATCATTATTGCAGGTGTTGTTATTACTGTCGGACTGATCTGGGGCGGCATGACCCTCTACCACTCTTTTCAGTACGTTGAAACGGACAACGCCCAGATTGAAGGAGATGTCTATCCGATCATTTCACGAATTCCCGGAACTGTACATGAAGTACGTGTAGAAACCAATCAACAAGTAAAGAAGGGTGACACTCTCATCATCCTTGATATTCCGGATTACCGGATCAAACGAGAAATGGCAGAAGCTGCCCTGCAGAATGCCCGTGCATCCGTTCTTGCGGCAGAAGCAAACGCAGGAGCAGCATCAGCTACCGAACGGAAACTCGGCGCCGATCTCCGGCGAAACAGCACCCTTCGGCAGCAAGATGTGATCTCACAGGCTGAATTTGATGCCATCCGTGCCGGTGCCGACGCATCCTCATCACAACATTCTGCAACAGTAGGACAGCAGAAAGCTGCTGCCGCACAGGTCAGACTGAAGGAAGCGGAACTCCACAACGCTGAACTGCAGTTATCCTACACCAACATTATAGCACCGGCTGCAGGACATATCTCAAAAAAGAATATAGAACCCGGCCAATACGTTACCCCAGGGCAGCAACTCATTGCTCTGGTCGGCAGCAGCGAGCTATGGGTTGTTGCGAATTTCAAGGAGACCCAGCTTGACAAAATACATCCCGGACTGCCAGTGACCATCAAGGTTGATGCATTCCCTGATAAAGAGTTCAAAGGGAAGGTGGAGTCTCTCTCAGCGGGTACCGGTGCAAAGTTCACCCTGCTTCCACCCGACAATGCAAGCGGCAACTTTATAAAGGTGACGCAACGTGTTCCAGTCAAAATCGTCTTTACCGAACAGCCTGACAAGGATCATCAGCTTGCTGCCGGCATGAACGTGGTTGTGGACGTTAAGATTAAATGAGATAGGCTCGATCGTCAAGATAGATTCCTCACCCCGCAAGGGGGGTTCGGAATGACAAAGGAGCAGGTTAGAAGAAAGGACAGCAATTACTGATAAGAAAGCGTAAGCAACAAATGGCAAGAGTTGAACAACAGAATGGGGTTGCGGTAGCGGCAATGCTGCCGAATCCAGCCCAAACCTATGACACCGGGTTCAGAAAAATAATCATCACCTTGACGGTGATCGTTTCAGCCATGCTTGAACTGATCGACACCACCATTGTGAATGTAGCGCTCACCCAGATCAGCGGGAACCTTGGTGCGAGTATCGATGATGCAGCATGGGTCATCACCAGTTATGCCATTGCCAACGTTATTGTAATTCCCCTTTCAGGCTTTCTCGGCAACCTGCTTGGACGGCGAAACTACTACATTGGTTCGATTCTGCTTTTTACCTTTGCCTCCCTGCTTTGCGGCATGGCCCCGAATATCTGGGCACTTGTGGTTTTCCGCTTTCTTCAAGGTCTCGGTGGTGGTGCGCTCCTGCCGACATCACAAGCTATCCTTTATGAAACATACCGGCCCGAAGAGCGTGGCAAGGCCACCGGTATCTTTTCCATGGGACTTGTGCTCGGCCCCACTATAGGCCCGCTGCTCGGGGGCTTTCTTGTTGACTATTTTGCCTGGGAGTGGTGCTTTTTCGTCAACATCCCGGTCGGGCTGCTTGCCGCATGGTCTGCTTTCACCTTTCTCAGAGAGCCAAAAGTCCAGCACACGGTTTCTAAAATTGACTGGGCGGGCATAGGGCTGCTTGCTGTCGGCATTGGCTCGCTGCAGTTCATTCTTGAACGGGGAGAGGCAAAAGACTGGTTTGAAACACCCTATATCACCTGGTTTACCCTCATAGCCGCTATTTCACTTCTGGGTTTTGTCTGGTGGGAGCTGCACACAGATGAACCTGCAGTTGACTTGAGAGTGCTGGCCCGAAGCAAAAACCTGGCAATTGGAGCAGTACTTACCTTTATTGTTGGTTATGGCCTCTATGGCTCTCTCTTTATCTTTCCTGTGTTTGTACAACGGCTGCTCGGTTTTACCGCCCTCTTGACAGGGCTGGTGCTTTTTCCAAGCACAATTGTCACTGGAATAATCTCGCTTCCGCTCGGCATAGCGCTGCAACGGGGTATCTCCCCTAAAAAGGTGATGGCTGTCGGTATGGTGTCCTTTACCGTTTTCTGCTGGGAACTCGGTCAGCAAACCATGCAGTCAGGATCGGATAACTTTTTCTGGATACTTCTGTTACGCGGTTTCGGGCTTGGGTTTATTTTCATTCCCGTTACCATGCTCGCTGTTGCAGGGCTGCATGGCAAAGACATCGGACAGGCTACAGGGCTCAATAACATGGTACGCCAGCTTGGCGGTTCGTTCGGCATTGCGATTACCAATACCTATATCGCAAGGCGGGTAGCGGCACACAGGGTGGAGCTTCTCAGCCACCTTTCGCCCTATGACACCGCCGCGGTCGCAAGGCTTGAGAGCTTACAGCAGCTTGCCACCATGAAAGCGGGCCTGTCACCGCATGAGGCTGAGCTTGCAGGCATAAAGGCGCTTGAAGGCACCGTTACTGTTCAAAGCCACCATCTGGCTTACATGGATGCATTCATGCTTATTGCGCTCCTTTTTGCACTTGCTTTGCCTCTGCTCCTACTGATCAGGATACCAAAAGGGGAAAAGGTCGATCTTTCATCTGCACACTGACCCCTATTTGCCTTTTTTGACTCCCTGCTTGTCGGGGACGAAATCGAGCACAAAAAGAACAGATGATAGATCCTGTTGAAGGATAGGATTTCTCTAAATTCTTCAAAACTTCCTTCGAATTTTGTGTTCTCCGATTCATAGCTCACCAGCATACTTGATCTGATGTTTTTCATATTATCGCTATGATTAGAAGAACCGAAACCGCAGCATCGGTTATTTTTCCAAATCTTCGCTTAACTCCCAAAAATTGCGATATTTTACGTATTTTTACATATAATCAACTGCAATTGATAGGGTATGAAGCAAGAACTTATAATCGAGCTCTTTCAAAAATTTGAAGGCGCATGTTACATCTTCCACGGGATGGAATTTTGGAGTGCACGATATCTGCAGGAACATCTAGGATACAAGGAGTGGCGAAACTTCATAAAAGTCATCGATAAAGGGAAAACAGCCTGCCATAATGCAGGAATTGTTGTGGCCGATCATTTTGTTGATATCAACAAAATGATCGAGTTGGGGAAAGGGGGGCAAAGAGAAATTGAGGATGTGGCTCTTACGCGTTATGCGTGCTACCTGGTTGCTCAAAATGGAGACCCGTCTAAAAGTGAAATCGCTTTTGCCCAAACTTATTTCGCGGTTCAAACTCGTAAGCAAGAAATTATTGCGCAAAGGTTACTGGATGTTGATCGTGTTACAGCCAGAGAAAGACTATCAAAATCGGAGAAAAAATTATCCGGAATCATTTATGAACGTGGGGTTGACGACAAAGGTTTTGCACTCATTCGTTCACGTGGTGATCAGGCGTTGTTTGGAGGATATACAACATTCGAAATGAAAAAGAAGCTTACAGTCCCGGAAGGACGTCCATTGGCTGATTTCTTACCTACGTTGACCATGAAAGCAAAAGACTTTGCTACTGAGTTGACCAGTCATAACGTTATCGATAAAGATTTATCGAATGAACATGCCATATCTTACGAGCATGTAGAAAATAATAAGGCTGTAAGGAAGATGCTCATTGAGCGTGGAGTTAAACCCGAAACCTTACCACGCGCAGAAGATGTCAAGAAGGTTCAGCGCAATCTTGACGGGGATGAAAAGAAACTACTCAAGACTGTGAAAAAGAAATAAACCCTGATTGTCAACTGAATATTATTTACCCGGGACGAAATCGAGCACAACAGAGTTCATGCAATAGCGCTTTCCGGTTGGGGGCGGGCCGTCGTCAAAGAGATGGCCGAGATGTGCGCCGCACCTTCCACAGAGGGCCTCAGTCCTTACCATGCCATAAGAGCGATCCGGGATATAGGTTACACTTCCTTTTCGCACCTCCTCAAAAAAACTCGGCCAGCCGCAGGTTGAGGCAAATTTGGCATCTGAACGAAAAAGTGCGTTTCCACATGCCGCACAGTAGTAGGTACCCTTACCGGTATAGTCCCAGAACTTGCCGGAAAATGCAGACTCGGTCTCTTTTTTACGGGCTACCGCATATACCTCAGGTGAGAGCACCTTCTTCCACACCGCATCGGGCAGATTGAGTTTCCTGGTATCAGTACGGGAATAATATGGATTGGAGGGCTTTTGCTGTTCCATTTTTTTGGGTGTCTTGATGTTTTCCGCTGGTGCAGTAGAAGAAAAAAGGAGAGCTGCAAACACAAGCAGCAGTAACAAGAGCTGTTTCATATAAAAAATAAAAATTATATCCCTATAATATTATATATAACAATATTTTAGATGCTATTCTCAACTTCGCTTTCCGGCGATAATTTACAGGAATTTTACAATCCAAAACCATTCCAGTTCACATGCCAAACAAGTAAAAAACCAATGCAATCAGGATTACAGAGAGCAAGTTTAGAGTTATTCTTTAAACAGCTTTTATTCATTGATTCGTTCCTTTAAAGCTTCCCCAGCCCAAATCCACACCATCCAATGCACCGTTTTGCACGCCTGCTTATACTAAGTAATCGTTAATAAATAACTATAACAATTTAATCGAGATTCGGCTCAATTTTATAGTTCCATTCACCATGAAATTCATTTCGTAGAATGTGAATTTTTTTAAATGCAGCATCACTTACTTTGATGCCTGGCGGGCATA
>CAIXLG010000021.1 GCA_903920215.1 uncultured Chlorobiaceae bacterium | reverse complement strand
GAGAAACCTATGTCTTTGAAAAACTTGCAGTTGTTTCCTCAAGCAGAGAAATGCCCGCCGAAGAGATGTTCAAAGGCACGATCGGTAAACTTAAATCATATGTCCGAAGCGGTGCTCCCCACGAAATAGCATCTCACCTTGCTTCCTGGCAGGAAAAATGGAAGCAGGCAGACATAGTCCTTAAAGGGGATGCCGTGGCTCAGCACGCTTTACGCTTCAATATTTATGAACTCTTGATAAACGGGCCAATTCGCCCGGCAGGAATCGGCGCAAAATTTTTAAGCTCTGAGGGTTACCTTGGGCATGCGTTCTGGGATACCGAAATTTTTATCCTGCCGTTTTATATCTACAACTTTCCCGATATTGCCCGGAACCTGCTGTTATACCGCTACAATACTCTTGCAGGCGCCAAACAAAATGCCCTGAAAATGGGCTACAAAGGCGCAAAATATGCTTGGGAGTCAGCTACTACAGGAGAGGATGTTACTCCGCGATTTGCCTCAAAGCTTGAGCGCACCATACGGCTGATCTATACCGGTACGGAGGAAGATCACATTGTTTCCGATGTGATATACGGAGTTGAAAAGTATTTTCGTGCCACAGGCGACGACAGCTTTTTACTGGACTACGGACTTGAAATGGTCTTTCTTACTGCCCGATTCTGGGCGTCAAGAGTTGTTAAAACTGGTGGAATATATGAAATCCGTTGTGTCATAGGTCCCGATGAGTTTCATGAACATGTCAATAACAATGCCTATACCAATTTTATTGTAAAATGGCATCTGCGCCTTGCTGTCATGCTATTCAGGTTTATGGGCCGAAACAATTCCGCTTTTCTTGAGAGTCTTGCATCCCGTTTAACGCTCAATAGTAATGAGGTTGATTCCTGGTTTGACATCAGTAAGAGTCTCAAGTTGTCGTACGATTCAGAGACAATGCTTTTTGAACAGTTTGACGGTTACTTTGCCCTCAAAGATTATGTAATCGAAGGGGTTGACCGTAAAGGCCACCCGATACTTCCCCCTGGTATTAATTATCGCAACATTCAGTCCACCCGCCTCATTAAACAAGCCGATGTCCTTATTATGATGATGCTTTTTCCTCATGCATTCAGCAATGTGGATAAGTCTGCCAACTACGATTTTTATGAGAAACGCACTGCGCACAAATCATCCTTGAGTCACTGTATTCATGCAATAATGGGCCTTTCGGCAGCGAGACGCACAAGGGCATATGACTATTTTATGAAAACGGCACTCTTTGACCTGGAAAACCTGCATGAAAATACTGATCTGGGAATCCATGCGGCAGCGACTGGCGGTACATGGCAGACTGTGGTCTATGGTTTTGGAGGGTTTTCAATCAAGTCCGATCGACTGGTTTTGAAACCCTGGCTCCCGAAAAAATGGGAAAGTCTCTCATTTTGTGTGCGCTGGAAATCAAGAACTGTTAAAATTTCAGTTAACCACGATACAGTTTCAATACTGATTAACTCAGATGAAGAGACGACTCTGCCGTTAACTCTCTATTGCAAAACCTACAAAATATTGACAAACCATAAAATGGTGCTCCCTTATTGTACTTCCTGATGGACCCTGGATAAAATATCGCTGACAAGGATACCGATACCTTCCCCGGTTGACAAAAAAATGTACTATTTTGACCCAAAATCAGCCATAAAGCCATGGCGCAAAGTGGTTCATGTTATCAATCAAACGCTGAACGGTCGTTACCTATGGATTTTGTTCACTTACATGCTCATACGCATTATTCGATGCAGAGCAGTCCTGTTTTTCCGGGAGAACTGTTTTCCTCAGCGCTGAAATATGGCATGAAGAGTATTGCTGTTACCGATTATTGCGCAATATTCAACATGCCGGAGCTGTTTAGTGAGGCCAGAAATGCCGGCATCAAGCTGATCATCGGCAGTGAACTATTACTTCTTGAAACTGATGCACACCAGCATGGCCATGCTCCTGTTTCACCGTCGCTGGTGCTTCTTGTGCAAAATGATGCCGGATATCGAAACCTTTGTATTCTCTTGTCCAGAGCTGCAAAAGATGGTTTCGTTCATGGAATGCCTCATATAGAGAGCCGCCTCCTTGAAACCTTTCATGAAGGTCTTGTCTGTCTCTCTGCTTACTCTTCAGGAAGAATAGGCAGGGCTCTTCTCTCCGGAGCAATCGATGAGGCAGAATCATTCGCCTCTTACTATCGTTCAATTTTTGGAGACAACTTTTATCTTGAGCTTCAACGCCATAATACCCCTTTCGATGAAACCCTGAATGCAGAGACCGTTGCTCTGGCAAAAAAATTATCAATTGAGTTGGTGGCAACCAACAATATTCACTATCTCGACCGAAAGGATGCCGGATGCTACAGGGCAATGGTTGCCAACAGGACCAAGGAAAAACTTTCCAGCCAGAATCTTCTTGCTCTTCCCGGCAGTGATCATTACCTGAAAACATCTGAAGAGATGAGCCGTCTTTTCAGCGACGAACACCGGGAGCTGAGTAATACCCAGCTCATTGCTGAAAAATGCACCTACGGCTTCAGCAATAAAGATCCGATTGTACCGCATTTTCCTCTTCCTGATGGATTTCACAATGAGTTTGACTACCTGAGTCATCTGACTTGGGAGGGGGCAAAAGAAAAGTATGCCGATTCCGAAAAAGAAGGAATCACAGCTGATGATGTCCGGTCAAGGATAGAACTTGAGCTTGGCGTTATCGAAAAAATGGGCTTCAGCTCTTATTTTCTCATCGTAAGTGATCTTATAGCCGCATCCCGTCGTCTTGGATACTCAGTCGGCCCCGGTCGTGGGTCTGCCGCCGGTAGTATTGTAGCCTACCTTACCGGAATCACACGGATCGATCCATTGAGATACAAGCTGCTCTTTGAGCGGTTCTTAAACCCGGAGCGATCCTCCATGCCCGATATCGATATCGACTTCACCCCGGTCGGCAAGCAGAAGGTTCTTGAATATACGGTCGAAAAATATGGGGCAGAGAGTGTGGCAAAAGTTATTGCCATCGGTACGCTTGGCGCCAAAGCGGCCATCCGTGATGCAGGCAGGGTTCTTGAAGTTCCGCTGCCTGTGGTGGATAAACTAGCCAAACTTGTTCCCACGAGGCCCGGCATCACCCTTGAAAAAGCATTGGGCGAAGCCAGGGAGTTGAAGGAGTATTCGGAGAGTACACCGCAAATCCGTGAACTTATGAACCATGCCCGTGCTCTTGAGGGCCGGGCGCGTAATGTTTCAATGCACGCTGGAGCTGTTGTCATTACCGATGGTCCGCTTGAAGAGCAGGTACCGCTCTATGTATCCAATAAGATTGAAACCGAAGTACGGAAATTTGCTGATGAATTTGATCTTGATGAACCGGAACATACTAAAGCGAAAAACTCTGATGGCACTGACGAAAAGCAGGTCGTCACCCAGTTTGACAAAAACTGGATAGAGACAGCCGGGCTCCTCAAGATTGACTATCTGGGCCTTGAAACCCTTGCCGTTATCGATGAAACCCTCAAAATGATCAAGCGGAGGCACAACCTCGATATAGAGCTTGAAAAAGTCCCCATGACCGACCGCAAAACCTTCCGCATTTTCCAGGAAGGCAAAATGGCTGGCATTTTTCAGTTTGAATCATCCGGCATGCAAAGCTATATGACACGCCTTCAGCCAACCCAGATCGGTGATATCATAGCGATGAGTGCGCTCTATCGTCCAGGTGCTCTCAATGCTCGAATTGATGAAAAGCGAAATGCAGTAGATCTTTTTGTCGACCGTAAACACGGCAGGGAAGCTATCGATTATATGCATCCCATGCTCGAAGAGATTCTCAAAGAGACCTATGGAGTTATTGTCTATCAGGAACAGGTCATGCAGATATCCCAGGTCATGGGCGGCTTTTCACTTGCCAAGGCGGATAATCTTCGCAAGGCGATGGGAAAAAAGATGCCTGAGATCATGGATAAATACAAGGCCGATTTTGTCGAGGGTGCTATAAAACAGGGCGTGCACGATACGCTTGCAACAAGGGTTTTCGAACTCATGGCCGAGTTTGCCGGCTACGGTTTCAACAAAAGCCATTCGGCTGCCTATGGAGTTCTTGCCTACTGGACCGGATATCTCAAAGCCCACTATACGATCGAGTTTGTGACAGCTGTTCTGAATAGTGAAATAGGTGATACAGAACGGATGAAACACTTGACCGATGAGGCTAAAAGTTTTGGAATATCTACGTTGCCGCCTTCGATCAATAAAAGTGATGCACTCTTTTCAGTTGAAGATGTTGACGGGCGATCATACATCCGGGTTGGACTCAGCGCAATCAAGCAGGTTGGGGGAGCGGCAAGGGCAGTTGTAACTTCCAGGCTCCGTCGAAAGCGTGACTTTACGAACCTGTTTGATCTGGCCGTCTCGGTCGATTTGAGAGTCATGAACCGCAAAGCACTCGAGTGTCTCATACTTTCAGGGGCCTTTGATGAACTCGACAAGCATCGGGCCCGTCTTATTGCCAATGTCGACAAGGCAATTAAATTCGGGCAGATGCAGAACCGCTCGGTCACGCTCGGCCAATGCGGTTTTTTCTCAGCAGAAGAAGGGGCTCAGCTTGAGGCCGAGCACTATCCCGATATGGAGTCTGCCGAAATGATGCCCGAGCCTGAAAAGCTTCTGCACGAAAAAAAACTGGTCGGGTTCTATCTGAGCCACCATCCGCTCACACCATACCGGCGGGATTGGCAGGCATTTGCAACACTGCAGCTTCAGGCCAAAGAGGTTGTCAAGGCAAAACAGTATAAAGTCATAGGGGTTATCGTCTCAGTAAAGCCTTATCAGGACCGTAAAGGCAAGCAGATGCTTTTCGGCTCCATTGAGGACTTTACCGGCAAAGCAGACTTCACCGTGTTTGCAAGTCTATATGAGCAGTACGGGCATCTTATCAAACCCGAAGAGGTGTTGATGCTTGTTGCCGAAGGGGAGGTGAGTGGCGGTATGCTCAAATTGCTGGTCAGAGAGATCGTTCCGATTAAAAAGGTAAGAGAGGGCCTCGTCAAAAAAGTGGTTCTTAAAATTGACGCTGACGATCAGCAACAGCTCGAAAAGCTTGTTGCAGTAAAACGGATCTTTGATGCAAACCGGGGAGGCACCCAAGTCGATTTCGAAGTCAAAGCCCAGTCGGGCGAAAATATTGAAACACTCACACTTTTTGCCCGCACTATTCCAATCGACCCGGCCGAGAGCACTATTGAACAGCTTGAGGAAATTCTTGGCCCTGATAATGTGCGGATTTCAGGGTAGTCTGGTATAAATAATAAATTATTTTTATTACTTTCCTCACTGTTAGATTGTATGGATAATCAGTTTTAAACCTTCACTAATTCAAAGGGGTAGATAAAAAATGAGCGGAAAATATTTTGTAGCAACCGACCAGAATTTTCAGAAAGAGATTCTTGAGTCTGATAAAGTTGCCTTGGTCGACTTCTGGGCGGCATGGTGCGGCCCTTGTATGATGCTTGGTCCTGTTATTGAAGAGCTTGCCGGCGATTACGAAGGAAAGGCTGTCATTGCAAAGCTCAATGTGGACGAAAATCCTGCTACAGCAGCGCAGTACGGCATCAGAAGCATACCCTCCCTTCTTGTGTTCAAAAACGGTCAGGTCGTTGATCAGATGCTTGGTGCTCTGCCGAAAAATCAGATCTCAAAAAAAATCGACGAGCACATCGCCTGAAGCACTCATTGCCTAAACTTACCCATTATCCCGGCTCCCATGCCGGGATGAGTGGCACTGCTATTTCACACTTATTCTGTCATCCCGATACGCAGTGAGGGATCTCTCTTTCACCCCACCGCCCGCTGCCAACTGCTATCTTTCTTCACTCAGCACCCAGCACCCAGCACTCAGCACCCAGCACCCAGCACTCAGCACCCAGCACTCAGCACCCAGCACTCAGCACTCAGCACCCAGCACCCAGCACTCAGCATCCAGCACTTTTCACTGCCCCTCTTCACTTCTCCCTTTTTAAGAAATTTTTAAGCTTAGGTTTAGAGCTTTTAAAGGTAGGTGACGATATATTTGTAACAGTAAGATTGCTATGATCTTTATTTACTTTTACTAATTTAACGGGACACAATTACTATGAGTGGAAAATATCTTGCAGCAACCGATGTGAATTTCAAATCCGAGATTCTGGATTCAGATAAAGTAGCTTTGGTCGACTTCTGGGCAACCTGGTGTGGCCCTTGCATGATGCTTGGACCTGTTATTGAAGAACTTGCCGGAGATTATGAAGGAAAGGCTGTCATTGCAAAGCTCAATGTTGATGAAAACCCCGGAGTCGCAGCACAGTTTGGCATCAGAAGCATTCCTGCTCTTCTTGTGTTTAAAAATGGTAAGGTTGTTGATCAAATGCTGGGAGCTATGCCGAAAAACCAGATCTCAAAAAAAATTGACGAGCATCTAAACTGAATGATCATTACGACAAGTTACCCTTTATCCCGGCGTAGCTTCGGGATAAAGGGTAATTCCTCCCTGTAACTCTATCAAACAAATAAGCATGGATTCTGCAGTACGCGACATAATCATCATGGGAACCGGACCTGCCGGATATACAGCGGCCATCTATTCTGGACGGGCAAACCTCAAACCGCTCGTTATCGATGGATTCCAGCCGGGCGGCCAGCTTATGATTACAACCGAGATTGAAAATTTCCCCGGCTTTCCTGAAGGCATCCGCGGACCTGAACTCATGGGAAAAATGCGCGATCAGGCCACTAAGTTTGGTGCAGAGTTTGTCAGTGGGAGCGTGACTGAAGTCGACCTTTCAAGAAGCCCTTTCTGTCTTACGCTTGAGGATGGTCGCGAATATTTTACCCGCTCACTTATTATCGCAACTGGAGCAAATGCCAAATGGCTCGGCATAGAGTCTGAAAACCGTTATCGAGGCAAAGGCGTATCGGCCTGTGCTACCTGTGATGGATTTTTCTTCCGTGATTGCAATATCGTTGTTGTTGGTGGGGGAGATACAGCAATGGAAGAGGCCCTCTATCTCACCAAATTCGCTTCTCATGTTACACTTATTCATCGTCGCGAAGAGTTCAGAGCCTCCAAAATCATGACGCTCCGTACTCGTAAAAATGCAAAAATCAGCACGATGGTCAATCAGGTTATTGATGAAATTCTCGGAGATGGTCTAAAAGTCACCGGCATTCGCCTGAAAAATGTGCAGACCGGTGAACTCACCATTCACCCATGTGATGGAGTCTTTTTAGCTATTGGTCACGAGCCCAATTCAAAGCTCTTCAATGGACAGATCGATACTGATGATTACGGTTATATCCTCACCAAAAAATCATCAACAGAAACCAATGTTCCCGGTGTATTTGCCTGTGGAGATGTTCAGGACTTCACCTATCGCCAGGCCGTCACCGCAGTAGGCACCGGATGTATGGCCGCCGTCGATGCCGAGCGCTTTCTTGAATCAATGCGCTGACTCAATATCATGCTTCGCTCAGCATCCCGTTACTCTTGTCATGCTGAGCGCAGCGAAGCATCCATCCCCGTCGCTCAGCAAGCTCTCGCCAACTGCCGACAGCCCACTTCTTTTCACTATATTGCTTCCTATTCCTATATCAAAAACAGCAGATTTCTTCAATGAGACTCTCCCGCATACATTCCGGCCCTGTTCTGGACTTCTACACCCCGGATTTCACAACTGAGCTCATGCTGCCGCTTGCCGGTTCGCCAGTCTCTGTGGGCTTTCCATCGCCTGCTGAAGACTATATTGAGATGGCTCTTGACCTCAATAAAGAGCTTATCAGGCATCCTGAAGCCACCTTCTATGCCAGAGTGAAAGGGCACTCAATGATTGATGCCGGAATTCAAGATGGCGACCTGCTGGTAATCGACAAGGCGCTTGAGCAGAAGGATGGGGATATAGCTGTCTGCTTTATTGACGGTGAATTTACCCTGAAGCGCCTGGCGTTGAAGGAAGACGGCATCTATCTCATGCCTGCCAACGCTGAATTCAAGCCGATCAGGATCACCGAAGAGAATGATTTTCTCGTCTGGGGAATGCTTGCCTATATTATTCATAAGCCGATGCAATAATTTCTACGCGCTCATGCGAGCGTATAGTGGACCCCGATATTTAGACAGCAGTTTAAGTTGTTAACTTGCCCCAAAAGGAGCAGGTAATGACAAAAAGGACACGAAAACAATTCAGCAGTGACTTTAAGGCGAAGGTAGCGCTTGAGGCTATTCAAGGAGTCAAAACGCTGAATGAAATCGGTCAGGAATTTGGAGTACACCCCGTTCAGGTAGGTAAATGGAAAAAAGAGCTGCAGGAACAGGCATCGAGCTTGTTTGATGCCAAACGAGGCCCAAAACCAGTTGAACCGGTGGCTGATCCAGAAAAGCTCTATACTGAAATCGGGCGGTTAAAGGTCGAGTTGGACTGGCTTAAAAAAAAGTCCGGACTTTCCCTATGAGCACACGCAAAAGGTGGATTAGTGACAAAGAGCCCGTGCCAGTTGCAAAACAATGCGCACTTGCGTCCGTTAATCGTTCAACGGTTTATTTGCCGTCTATCGTTTCGTTTCCTGCTGCAGCAAAACAGCAGTTACTTGAACTGATTGATAAAGAGTACACACGGCATCCATTTTATGGCAGTCGGAAAATCTGCACTATCTCCGCAAACAAGGTTACAAGATCAACAGGAAACGGGTTCAGCGGCTTATGAAAATGTTGGGGCTTGCTGGTATGGCGCCGGGCCCTAACACCAGCAAGGCGCATCCGGAGCACAAGATCTACCCCTATCTTTTGCGGGGGGTTAATGTCACAAAGCCGAACCAGGTCTGGTCGACTGACATCACCTATATTCGCCTCCCAAAGGGCTTTATGTATCTCGTAGCAGTCATTGACTGGTATTCTCGGAAGGTACTCTCCTGGAGGTTATCGAACTCGATGGAAAGCACCTTTTGCGTTGATTATCTGCAGGAAGCGTTACGGAAATACGGGACACCCGAAGTCTTCAACACTGATCAGGGTGCCCAGTTTACGAGTGCCGCTTTTATCGGGGCGCTTACGGAACATCCCTCCATCAGTATTAGTATGGACGGGAAGAGGCAGAGCTCTGGACAACATTTTTGTCGAACGGCTCTGGTGCAACGTAAAGCATGAAGACATTTATATGAACGGTTACGCCACCCCGACAGAATTGCATGAGGGGTTATAGAAATATTTTCGAGATTACAATAACGAAAGATCACATCAGTCGTTGGGCTACAGTACACCTGTTAAAGTTTACCGGACAGCCAGCGGTGGTGGTGCAAGAATAGTTGACAAGTACAGCAAGAAGAACAAACCAACAGAAGAGTTAATGGTAAAAGAGGGGCAGCGCCTTTCCGCTGCATGAACAGGTCAAGTTACCAACTTAAAGTGTGCCGCAGATAAGCAGCATGGATGATGAGGGTAGGTCCCTCGCACTCGACTTGCAGGAGTAGGGTGCAAACCACCGTATGCGGCTGTGGTCAAAAGCTATGGT
>CAIXLG010000020.1 GCA_903920215.1 uncultured Chlorobiaceae bacterium | reverse complement strand
TAATGAACTTTGGATCCTGCTGGTCGAAGTTATCGCCCAGGGCTTCGCGAGTGTGGCGCAGGGTACTCTTCAGCTTGTCGGCCAGTACCAGCTCCTCTTCCCGCACCTTGGTGAACATAAAAAGCACATCCTCCAGTGCGACATTGAGCAGGTTCGTTGTATCAGTGCTCGATTCTATGCTCTCCTTCAAATTCAACAGGTCGAGGTGATTGCATGTTTCGCGATAGAGCTGGTTGATTTTTTGGAAATCAAGCTGCTGCAACAAGCTGTCTTCGCCCTGCATCCGGATTATATTATAGAGGCTGCGGGCATCAGCCAAAGCTTTTTTGAGCGCCAGTACCACACTGCGATCCTGAATCTGGCTGATCTGCTGCGAAAACAGCTCGGCGTTTTTAATATCATAGCGGAAGAGAATGTCCTTGATCTCCTCGATCTCCTGGGTAATCTCTTCGACACTCTTGAAAAGATTGGAATAATGCTCAATCTCATCGCCCAGTTCAGCCTGCAACTCTTCGAAATAGGCCTTGTTGGTGGCATCGAACTCCTTGCGGATATCGGCAAAATCAACCACGTAACCGTAGCGAAAATCCTTGTAGGGACGATTGACCCGTGTCAGGGCTTGAAGCAGATTATGTTTACGGATCACCCGACCCAGGTAGATTTTTTTCAGCCTTTTGGCATCAAAACCGGTAAGCAGCATGTTGTAGACAAACAAGAGATCGATTTTGCCGGATTTGAAATCCTCCACCCAACTCTTGCGCTCCTCCCTGGTGCCAACATCATAAAGAATCAGAGCACCGCTTTTAACCTTGTTCGCCTCTCTCTGTTGGGTTGCGTAAGAGGACATGGGCGTTGCGACCATCGGCAGCTCTTCGTAGATGTATCTGACATTACTCGGTTGTGGTTTGACAATATTCGAAGCAATACGGGCCTGAAAGATTTCGAACATTTTCTTGGCTTGTTCGGCACTATCACAGATCACCATTCCGCCGATTGTAGGATCGTTCAGTGCACTACGTATCTTTTCGAAATCGTCAAGGATATAATTGAGCATCGGTTCGACAAAACGCGGATGGGCATAGAGTAACTTTTTGTCAATATCCCCTTGCTGGAGTTCCAGCGCTTCCAGGGCCTTCTGAAGAGAGAGCTTGTATGTCGTGGCTATTTCCTCGCGGATCAGACGCAAGGTATAGCCATCGGCAATGGAGGCATTGTAGTAGTACTTGTGAATGTAGTTGCCGAACAGAGCACGGGAATTGTAATCATTGCCCAAGAGCGGTGTGCCGGTAAGGCCGATCTTGATGGCGTTCTGGTCTGACTGGCTGAGGTTGGCAAGAAAGCTCCCACTTGGTTTATAGCTGCGATGAACCTCGTCGAGAAAATAGACTCTCTGGATAGTGACATCATAATCCTCAGTACGGACCACATCCGGATCATCCTCAAACTTCTGGATATTGACAACGGTGATCTCCGGCCTGCCGGAATGATTATGCAGTGCTTTGGTTGCTTTAATATCGCGAGCGAAGTTTTCGCGAGAGTCGATGGTGTGCACCGTCAGTCCACGACAGGAAAACTCCCGTTGTGCCTGTGTGAGAAGGTCTATACGATCAACAATGAAGTAGAATTTGGGAATGATGCCACTGCGCTGGAAATAGTCGGTTAAGAAGTGAACATTATAGTAGGCCAACGCGGTTTTGCCACTCCCTTGGGTATGCCAGATGATACCTTTGCGGATACCGGAATCCAGCCTTTTTTCAATCGCCCTGGTGGCAAAGAACTGCGGATAACGCATGACATGTTTGTGCTGACCATCGGCTTCGTTGACAAAGGCCAGTGCATATTGCAGAAAAAATGAGAGGCGATCCCGGCTGAAGAGAGAAGTACAAATCCGGTTGGTCGGCGTGTCTGGCAACTTGTTGCTGAGAAACTCAGGGCTGTACTTGATGACATTCAGATTATTGTCACGGAGCACCTGGTTTTCGACCTCATCGTCCTCGTCGACAAGCAGTTCAGCCAAGTTCAGTTGATCCTCTTCGCGAAAGTAGTTGAAAATCGGAGCATCGTAGGATGGACTGGCATAGAAGGCCCCTTCAATTGGCTGCGGAGAGCCATCCTCATACTCCATGTTGTTGGAGAAAACCATCAGCTGCGTGATGTTGACAAAACGCCGAAAGCGGGGGTTCTGGCAGCGTGTGACAATACGGTTACGCTCGGCCAGAATGCCTTCGCGATTGTTTGGCTTCTTGACCTCAATGAATACCAGTGGCATGCCGTTGACCAGCAGGGTGATATCTGGCCGGAACTCATCATCACCGTTCTTGTAGGTCAGTTCGGTGACAACATGAAAGCTGTTATTGGAAAAATCGGCAAAATCAATCAGCCCGATGCCTGAGCGTTCAGTCAGTCTTTCATAAAAAGCCTTGCCCAGATCCTCATTGTCCAGTAACAGCTTGACATCGACCAGCAATCGTTTGATATCGTCGCTGTCAGCGTCGGGGTTAATTCGGGCAATGGCAGCACAGAACAGTTCTGGAAAAATATTGCTCTCCTGATCCCATGCTGCATTCTTGAGGGAGAGATATTCATAGCCCAGCCTGACCAGATGAAGAATGCAGGGGATTTTGACTCGTGAATCTTCACTGAAAATCATGTGGATAATTCCCGGTAAGCTCATGACGGTTAGCGTATGCTATACCATTATAAGAAAATATCGGCAGTTTCTGGTTTTTCATTCTTCAAGTAGTGCATACACTGATGTTTGCATTGATGATATTGAACACCCTTGTGTAAGATCTTACAATGAAATCATAATTGACTCCTCTGGAACGTCTTTTTGATGCCAGAATAAAAATGTTTAACATGTTCTTCAAATGCTGAGGAACAGAATTATAATGAGAGGAGACTATGGAAAAAGCAGATCAAACAATAGGTATTCGCATTCCGAAAAGTATCGGACAGCGGCTTGATACTCTTGCCAAAAGAACAGGCAGAACCAAAACATTTTACATACGGGAAGCGATTCTTGAGCATCTTGATGATCTTGAGGATATCTATTTTGCTGAGAAGGTGTTAGAGCGGGTAAGAAGTGGCGAAGAGCCAATTTCCAGTTTAGACGACGTGGAGCACCGCCTTGGTCTGGAAGATTGAGGTCACCCGCGAAGCTGAAAAAGGACTTGCACGTATTGATCAGCAAGAGGCAAAACGGATCATCACGGATTTACGTAAAAGGGTAGCATTGAATCCAAGACAGAGTGGCAAGGCTTTACAGGGTGATCTTTCAGGCCTGTGGCGTTACCGTATTGGTGATTATCGTTTCCTGTGCGATATTAAGGATGCCGACGTTTGTGTTTTGGTTATTAGAGTTGCTCATCGTAAAGAAGTGTATCGTTGACATGACTCTGTGATATTTTACTTGAAATTGCCGTAATGTTCGGCATCCTGATGCAATTGTCACACTTCTCAAGCTCCCACTTCGACAGCCCGACTCGTTTGTTAAGGCTGCCAGAGAGGCACTGACACAAAAGTAAATTATTGACAAAGGACGACTGAGAATAGATGGGGGAAGAAGCCAGTAGGGGGAAATCGATTCTCAGTGTGATTTCATAAACACAGAAGCCCGCGACACGCGGGCTTCTGTGTACTCTGACTCATTATTTTGTAATAAGTCAGGCTGTTGTAGTGCGGAGAGGGTGGGATTCGAACCCACGGTACACCGAAGCGCACAACGGTTTTCGAGACCGTCCGATTCAACCACTCTCGCACCTCTCCAAGTGCTTAATTCTAAATAACTTACAGCTTCTTCTTGTTTGAGATTTCCTGCCTGGTTACTAATTTTGATTACTAAAACAAGTGTAAAGCCACAATCATAGGTTACTCATTTCGAGCCATATAATAAAAATTTCAAATCTATTTCCATAGAGTTTTACTCGTTGTTTTTTTGAGATTTGGAAGATAATCGAAGGGGATTCACTGTGTAGTAAAGACTCTTTTATCTCCGCTTCGTGATAGTTTCGATAAGGGATTCGCAGAAAATAAGTCCGTAATAAAACTGCGTAGATCGACCACTTTCGTACTCTGCAATGTAGGTTGGGGTGATTCTTGAACCCCAACAAAACAAAAGTGGTCTTGAGGTAAGAGCTCTTTTCATCTTCCTGAATGAATTCGGAAAAGCTTCCGGAGTGACTTATTGCAGGGCGCTTAAAGAATTCATAACCAGTAGCTCTACTTCCGGGAAGTTGATTGAGCAGTTCTTACGTCGATCATAAACCGTATCGAGATTCCGGTCTTGCGGCCGAACAATATTCATTGTGAAATACAACGGTTTTTGAGCACGATGACGTGCTCGCCAATCTGAGGTAGCATTGTGCGCTCGCCTGCAGATAATCCCAAGTGACTTAACTTCATGATTTATAGGGGCATGTGATTGGTTTACTGTTTTGCCCTTATACTACGTAATTATTTATTGTTGAGCGCGTAGTGCTCTGTCTTGAAGGTCATCAGGATTGGTATTACATCAAGGTTTCTGTATGTTTTCAGTATCGTGCATATTTATATTAAACTACGATACGGTAATTGTGAAATAGTTGAGTTTTCAGTAGTTAGCACAAGCCCCATCAAAATGATAATGTCTTCATTTTCTGCATGGACTGGACAACAGGATATATAAGTACTGGACTTATGAAGTAATTATAAATAATTACAATGCCCTTAGATTATTATAAGATATTAGGAGTCCTTGATGATGCGGAAGACATCGTTATAAAAGCGGCATACAGGGCGTTGTCTCAAAGATATCATCCTGATAAATGGTCAGGAAATAAGAAAGATGCTGAAGAAAAAATGAGGGAATTGAATGAAGCATATTCAGTGTTATCTGATCCTTTAAAAAGGAGGGAATATGATTCAAAAAGAAATAAAAATGAATATTCGGAAGATAAACTTGATAATGTCGATAATTTATTTAGTTCTCTGGATGAAGATTGGGGTATAGCGATACAATACAACAAACAGATTGTTTATTTATATAATAATCTTTATAAGTTATCTGCTCCTCTGGCGATAACATTTAAACTGATATTACTTGAGAGTAAAAGTTTTGATGGGGCCTCTAATCTTGCGGTAAGATTAGAGGGAGATTATCTTTTGCGATATTTTGGGGGTAATTTAGAAATCCAGAAATTTGCTAAAGAACTTATTGGTTCTGGCATGAAAGACGCAGCGAAGGAGTTAAATAAAGTCATAGGAGTTTTAGGAAGTGGAATAGACAGTAATAATGTTATTAAAAAATTAACTGCAAAGTTTGGTATTTCCTATAATAAATCAATTGCTGCGAAGCAGAAATATGGTGTATGGGTTCGTTTGTTATCAATTCTATCCCGAAAGAAAGCTTTGGAGAACGTATCCCATGAAGATTCAAATACCAAATCGCATACCTATTTGAATTCTGATTCTGGCTTGCATAATAATGATAATAGTAGTGTTCCATGGTTCGTATTAAAATCTGATTCAGATTCTGATGCTGATAATGGCATGATATTTTTCTATATTTTATTGTTTTTATTTTCACTCTTTATACTTTCATTACTATTATCTCTTCATTAGAAATCTCGAGGAATTTGCTGTTAAATAAATTCGTTATGAAAAAATAACTATATAAATTTAGTATTAAAATATAAATTCATGGCTAGTTATTTGGTGAGCAATATCATGAAGTAAATTATGTCCTTGAGTAAATATATTCTATTGATGATTTTCTTGGATATTATTTAGATAATTTATCGGCCAATATTAAAAATATTTTATTAGCTAAAAGAAGGTGACGATGAGAGGAATAAAAAGATCCCTGTTTTTTGATACTGATGATTATTGTGCATGATAATATAATCAACTATTTTTAGATATAATTGTTAATGATATATGCTCACGGACCTGCTGGTTATATAGTTTCAAAGGTACTTTATTCGGGATTCAAAAAATCGAATGTCTCAAAGAATCAATTTGTATTTTGGGGAATATTTGGAGCAATAGCGCCGGATTTTGATTTGCTCTACTATTATACAATAGGGATGGGTGGGGGTGGTCATCACGATTATTTTACACACTATCCTGTTTTTTGGTTTTACTTTATGTTTCTTTCGGTTTGGTTTGTAATAATAACAAGAAATAAAAGTCGTTATGCCGCATTAGCATTTATTTTTATATTAAATGGTTTTATTCATACGATTTTGGATACAGTTGCTGGTAATACGATGTTGTGGCTCGTACCATTTTCTTATATGCCAGTATATGGTATGGAAAAATTCTTGCCGTGGAGTGAAAACGTAACCGAAATAATCATTGTTGTTTTTGCATATTTGATATGGCTAATTAACAGTATCAAAACCATTCTTTTAAAAATAAATAAACATGTAACTAAATATAGAAGTATATAGAAAACAAAGGAACTTAAGAGAGGAGAAAGCCTTTTGTTTTAGTCATATGGTATCCGTCTCACAATAATTTTGACATAAAAGCATAAATCAAAGAGGATATGGTTGAGTTATTGATTTTAGGAGCACTTTTTCTCATAATTATAGTTGCACTCTTTGGAGTCTCTGTTCTCCTTTCGCTTTTTCAGGTGGTGCTGGGAATTGCTGTGCTTATCGGTATAGTGATAGGTATAATAAAATTCATTGACAGGTCAAGCCCTTCTGCGTCGAAGGTTACGGAATGCACCGCTAAAACCTCACCAGAGGCTATTGAGGAGTGATGGGGGTTATAACTTCTTGTTATTGCTTGCCTTTCAGATTTTATGTTGGGATGGCGGAAAACTCAAGTCTGGAACGGTCCAATAACAGGAAGAGGCCTAATCCGCAATGAAATCTGATGTATTTTTATCGCGTATCTCAACACTTTTCCTTAACTTGATAGTCTGAAATGTCAACTCTTAGTAAACACAATCAGATTGAAAAATGAAAAAGTCTCTTGGTATTCTGGGTGCTGTTCTTGCTTTTGGTATGCTCTCAGCTCCTGCCTTTGCTGGTCCAACTCTTTATGTCAGCGGGAATCTTGGAGGGTCATCCTTTAATGATATCAAGTCTACAGACTCTGTTACAACAATAGCGACTACTTCTGGAATAAATGTGACGGGTGCTGTCGGCGTCAAGTGTTGTGTGACTCACATCCGGCTTGAGGGTGAAGTTGGCTATCAGAAAAACAACGCCGATACCATAAAAAATGGTTCAGGAGTGAATGGTTTGTCGGGGCATTATACCGTGACTTCCTATATGGCCAATGCTTACTATGATTTAAATGCTCTTGTTTTTAATCCTTACGTTACTGCTGGAATAGGGGTTGCTGAGGTTGGTGTTCATGATGTGGTTAATCCGTTTTTTACCGCCAACGAAACACATTCAACTATTGGCTATCAGTTCGGAGTCGGAGTTGCCATCCCGGTGAGTAAATTCATTGATATTGATGCCCGTTACCGCTATTATGGCACGGGGACGGTTACTCTTTCCAATAATAATGGCGAATTGAAATTACCCGGAAACAGTTTTCTGGTTGGCTTGAGAATCGGGATATAACTTGCAGTATCGGTCATTATAAGAGGGCTTCCAAAATCTGTAGCAGGAGGGTGCTCCCGGGTGCAAACTCTGACTTTCCTTTGGCAGTTGCCCTTGGCGGGTAGTGCTGACCTCTAAATGCAAAAAGCCTCCGGAGATGGAGGCTTTCAACGTAGACTTATGTTTCTGAGCGGGAAACGAGACTCGAACTCGCGACCCCAACCTTGGCAAGGTTGTGCTCTACCAACTGAGCTATTCCCGCGTTATGAGGCATTAATATAAGGATATTTTATTTTTGTGCAACTCCCGCCGTTCTTTTTCTTCACAATCTTTTCTCCAAGAACCAGTTAACCATATTTTTACTTACTGCCAACTGCCAACTGCCAACTGCCAACTGCCAACTGCCAACTGCCAACTGCCAACTGCCAACTGCCAACTGCCAACTGCCAACTGCCAACTGCCAACTGCCAACTGCCAACTGCCCACTG
>CAIXLG010000019.1 GCA_903920215.1 uncultured Chlorobiaceae bacterium | reverse complement strand
CTCTTGCGTTCCGCATTGCACTTCATTCATAGTTATTATAATAGCTATGAATATTGCAAAAAATGATGAAAAATTAGCAATAACTTATTTTATTTTATAGACATAAAAATTTTATAGTTATAAATTATCCGGGAAATTAGGATAAAACAAGGATTCAAGCTATGAAAAAATTGACACTTGTATCAATTGCGTCGTTTTGTATTGTGACGAGCATACTGTTCTGGAGTCAGGACAGTCAAGCTATTCCAGCTTTTGCGCGAAAGTATCAAACATCCTGCTATACCTGTCACTCCGGCTTCGTTACCAGAAACTCTTTCGGCGAGGCATTCAGAAACAACGGTTACCGCTGGCCGGGCGGGGATGATGAGGAATTCGCAAAACAGGAACAGGTGAAATTAGGTTCTGAGGGAGCCAAGGAATCATTTCCAAATTCCATATGGCCTTCAGATATTCCCGGATTCGCCCCTTTTGCGGTCTGGGTCAGAGGAACATTAGGAAATTATTCAGAACAGCAGCTGAACAATAAAGGTCAGGTTGTTGCACAGCAGACATTGAATTGGGGTGCTGCTGGTCCTCTTGCAAGCGCCTCGCTTTTCTTCGGTGGTACGTTAGGAGATAACCTCTCTGTTCTTGGCACCTATGACACCGCAGCCAACGCTGCCCGAGGCCATTTTGTATGGGCTTTCAAACCGGGACTGAATTTAAGCGTCGGAAACTTCTTCAGTGACTTCAGTTTTGGACAAGCCATCACGACCAGCAACTCTGTTCTTCCTACGGACCCAGGCCCTAACGCCCTCGGAACCGGTGCTGAATTGATTTACACCAGAGAGAGAACAAAATTTACAGCCGGCATCACGCAAGCTGGGCTTGTAACTACTGCGACTGCTGCATCGTCAGTGACAAGCGCCAATCACCTTGATGATATCAGATATGTCAGGGCAAAGTATAAATTCGGTGGTGAGGGGCTCCTCTCCGGAGCTGGCGGAACCCTTGGCAATGAGTATGTCGGGCTGGATAATCATATAGCTCTCGGTGGTTCGCTTGTCAGCTTAAGGCCAAATATTCCCGCTGCCGTCGCTGGAACATCAACCAATATTTCAGCCCCATATACTGGAGAGACCTTGGTTTCAGAAGTTGATATTACCGGCAACCAGGGGAATTTTACCGGCGGTGCGGCTTTCAGCCGATGCAAGGATTTAGGTTATAACAACTACGCTATTCAGACAGGGTACTTTATCTACCCCTGGCTTAAAGCGACTGTGAACTATACCTCACTTCAGGATGGGTTAAATCCAAGCATTGCAACTGCTATCGCTGCATGGATCAGGCCAAATGCATCGCTAACACTAACCTGGACTCATCCAACAAAAGATTACATCTACACACAAGCTAACTCAAAAGCTACTCCCGTTGCTGGTAACACTTCAGTCAATACGATTGTTCTGGCCACAGGATTTGCGTTTTAGCAGGAAGTTGAGTTAGAGCGTACTTAAAAGCAACAGGTATGCGACGCTTTAAGAATAGTTGGATCTTGTGTTCTTCATTTTTTCTGCTGGCAACGGATTTTATTGAATTGTGTTGATTGATCTCTTTTTAATAATTCTCGGAGCCAGCAGAATATTATTCGACTTTTTCAGGAAATTTTCCCAATTGATCGTTGTGATTGGGTTGTGTGGGAGTTGTGCGGTAAAGATTAGGGTTATCTTTTCCCCCGATCTTAACGCACAACTCTTTTTTTTATACCCGCAGAGCTACATAACTGAATAAACTGGATGCTATAGCATTTGAACTATACTATAACAAATGGGTGCAGATTAGTTTCCCGTACCGCAACTCCCTCAGCAAACCGATTATTCCCAGTCAAACACTCTGAAAATATCTTTCGCAGCCCTTATCAATTTGATAAGCAAACTACCAGAGGTTCCTATCAGCACTATCAATTCCGGAAACTGGAGGCCCGACTCTGTATTGCTGAAATCAAAAATGGCCTGTGCCTAAGAATATCTGTAAGCGCTCAATCACAGCATAGAGCTGTTGTCTTAATTGGGATATCCCAATCATTACCGTTGCCCTGTTCTGTTCCTCCATAGAGATCATTGAACGAGTTGAGTCGTTATCTTTTGATGTTCGCGGATAAACAAAAAATTCTATCTTCAAATACTTACGGCATGCAGGTATGCCTGAAGGGGATTGATAGCAAGAAGCAACATAAACTTATTGGCTGATTCAGAACAGCTATAAACGAGGGTTTAAACTCTAAGCCCCCCTGTAAAGTACTTGCTTTATAATAATTACTTATATTAACGCCTTGATTCGGGGCAATCCACATCTCTTGTAATTACAAAATCATAAGTAACGGTGAAAATAGCAATTTTCGGTGCAGGAGTTGCAGGACTCAGCGCAGCAATAGAACTTGTTGATAGAGGACATACAGTTGAAATTTATGAGAAACGTAAAATACTTGGTGGGAAGGTTTCGGTCTGGAAAGACAATGATGGCGATTCCATAGAGTCGGGGCTTCATATTGTTTTCGGGGGTTACGCACAGCTTCAGAAATACCTCCAGCGAGTGGGGGCTGGAGATAATTATCAGTGGAAAGAGCACTCACTCATTTATGCCGAGCCGGACGGCAAGCAGTCTTATTTTAAAAAAGCTAAGCTTCCGAGCCCCTGGGCAGAGGTGGTTGGCGGCCTGCAGACCGACTTTCTCACCATGTGGGATAAAATCTCTCTGATCAAGGGACTCTTCCCTGCCCTTACCGGCAACGAGGAGTATTTCCGCAGTCAGGACCATATGACCTATTCGGAATGGCACCGGCGAAGAGGAGCTTCGGAACATTCATTGCAAAAGCTGTGGCGCGCCATTGCACTTGCCATGAATTTCATTGAGCCTAACATCATCAGCGCCCGACCGATGATCACTATTTTCAAATATTTCGGCACTGATTATGCGGCAACAAAGTTTGCCTTTTTCCGCAAAAATCCCGGCGACTCGATGATTGAGCCTATGCGGCAGTATATCCAGAGCAAGGGTGGACGTATTTTTGTTGATGCACGCCTG